>JAICXU010000118.1 GCA_025934595.1 Polyangiaceae bacterium
ATGCGAGCGACGGTGGAAGAGGCCGACTTCTCGACGGCGGATTTTGCGACGGCGCTCCCGTCACCGTGACTTCGGTGACGCCGCCCTTCGGATGGACCGGCGGCAAGACCGCCGTCACGATCAGCGGCGCGGGATTCGTGTCCACGCCCACCGTCTTCTTACAATCCGATTTGGATGGGTCAGTCACGCTGCTCGAGCTTTCGCATGCCGCATTCGTTTCCGACACGAGCATCACGGCGATCATCCCGAGCGGGCTCGCCGTCGGCACCTACGATGTCGTGGTCGTCGATCCGGATGGTTGCGCAGGCTCGCTCGCCGGAAAATTCAAGATCACGGCGAATCCTCCGCCAGACGTGACGAACGTGTCTCCCGCGACCGGAACGACGCAGACCGACGTTCCCGTGACGATCACAGGCTGCGATTTCCAAGCGAACGCGACGCTCTCCCTGGTCGATTCGAGCGGAACGGTGACCGCGCAATCCGTGACGACGCCCGCCGCATGCACGGGCGCGGCGACATGCGCGGATGGCAGCGACGTATGCACGATGAGCGGCGTCATCGGAACGCATTCGGGCTCCGTTTCGGCTGGCGATTATCTCGTCCGCGTCTCGAATCCGACCGACGCGACCTACGGCGATTACAGCTCGTTCGTGATCACGACGCCGGACGGAAAGCTCGTCGGAAATTGGGCCGCGTCATCGAATGCCCTCAACACTGGACGTCGCTCACTCGCGGTCACGACCGGCTCGCTCGACAACGCGAATCGTTTTCTCTACGCGATCGCCGGCGAGGACAGCGGCGGAGCAGCGCTCGGCACGTACGAGGTCGCGTCGGTCGATGCGTTCGGGAGAGTCGGCAAATGGACGACCGGCCGCTATGCGCTCGCGAGCGCGCGCTCCGGTCTCACCGCCGTCGTGCAAGGTCGCTACGTCTACGCGATTGGCGGCACGGGCTCGACCGGCGGCACCGGCGGCGCCGCACCGAGCGGAACGCCGATCTCGACGGGAACGATCGAGATGGCAAAGATCCTCGATCCGGCCAACGCGCCTATCCTCGCCGATCCACCGGCCGCGAGCACGTCCGCGGGCACCTTGGGTGCCGGAACTTGGTACTACAAAGTGTCGGCGATTCTCGATGGCACCGCGCCAGACAATCCGAACAACGAATCGCTCCCGAGCGATGAAGTCCAGGCGACGCTTTCTGCAGCAGGCGAGGTGACGCTCACGTGGACCGTGCCCGCGTCGATTTCGGGTCACGTGACGACGTTCGACATTTATCGAACGGCAGCCGCCAATGGAGTGTCTCAAAACGAGGTGCTCATCAAGAGCGGTCTCCCGAATTCGGCTGGCACTTTCCTGGACGACGGTTCTTCCACGCCTGGAACGCAGACGCCGCTCGTGATCGGCGAGACGAGCGCGTGGACCGTCCCGGCACTGGCCGCGCTCGCGCATCCGCGCTTCAACACGGCAGCGGCGATCGCGCCGGATCCTACTGGCTCGCTCTACGTCTTCGTCGCCGGAGGTTTCGGCAAGTGCTCCATCGCCGCCGTATCCAACGCGATCATGAATTGCACGGAGAGCGCGCTCATCAGCGCCGATGGCTCGACGCTCGGCGCATTCACGGCCGATCTAACACATGCCCTTGCACATCCACGCATGCGTCATGGTCTCGCAGCGATGACCGCTGCGAACGGCCCATCTGGGTTCGGCGGGGACGCGGGCGCAAATGGCGCGTTCTTGGTCGTCGGCGGCGGCTACAGCATCAGCGGCCAAGGCAGCACGGTCGAGGACACGCAAGTCGGAACGGGCGGCACCATCGGATCATGGAGCAACCCCACTGGCTTCGGCACACAACGCGACGGCACGCAGGTGCAAGTTGCAAACGGTTACGCGTATGCGTTTTTCGGCGGCATGCTGCCGAACTACTCGCAGACGAGCGATCTCTCTCCCGGCGCCGTCATCACGAACGGAAACACGCTTACCTTCGGCGCGTGGTCGAACTCGGGAGCGGGCCCACTCGGGGCGAGCGTCGGACGCTTGGGCGTCACGCTGCAGAGCGCGTTCTTCTACGCGATCGGCGGCACGACGAACGACACGGACGCGCTGAAGACGGTCTATTCGATCGTCTACTAGCTCGGTCTACTCGCGGTGGGTCTCAGCCCCGAAACGTCGCATCGAACGCACCGCTCGATCGCAACGCTTCGAAGAGCGCGATGCCCACCGCGTTCGCGAGATTGAGCGATCGCACGGCGCCGAGCGTGGGAATGCCGACGAGACGATCGTTGTATTCTGCAATCATTTCGTCCGATAGCCCCACGCTCTCTTTGCCGAACACCAGCGCGTCGCCCGGCCGGAACGTGGACTGCGCGTAGCTCTTGTCCGTGACGGCGGTGAAGAGATGCAACCGCGAGCGCGCCGCCGCGAGCCCGGCGTCGTCGTATGGCAATCCGGATTCCATGCAGAATACATGCATAAAATCGGCGAAATTCACGTGTTGTCGCACGTCGACGAGATGCCAGTAGTCCACACCGGCGCGACGTACGGAATGCTCGTCGATACGAAAGCCGAGACGCCCGACGAGATGCAGCGGCGATTGCGTGGCTGCGCACAGGCGAGCGACGTTGCCCGTGTTCGGCGGAATCTCCGGCTCGACGAGCACGACATGAAAAGGCGGCGTGATCGGCGCGGCACGCAAACGAGGCGTCTGGTCGTTCGTGCGCGGCATGCGTTCCGAACCGGTCTACCACGAACGTGCACGTGAATTTCGTAGAGCTTCGAGGCGGCGCGGGCGCTACGATGAGCGGATGCGAGGGTGCGCTGCAATTGCGCTCGTCTCTCTCGTGGCTGCGACGATTTCATGCAAACGCGAGAGCACGCCGCCGAACACGGGTGAGGTGGTGGGTGTTTCGGGCTCGCCCGTCGCGACCACCACCGCTGCGGCCACGGCCGCACCGATACCGACGACGGCCTCCGCGCCGAACGCGAATTCGAGCGCTGGCGGCGCGTCGGGCGATCCGTTCGCCCAAGCGCGCAACGCGAATCCGACGGCGGCCGCCGGCGCAATGAACGATCCGTTCGCTGCTGCGCGACTCGTTCCCATCGCAAAGCTCCCGACGACCATGCCTCACGATCCGGGCGACCGAATCGCGCTCAAGGTCGAGCCGATGACCTTCGCTTTCGCGGGCCCCTTCGCCACCCTCCATACGAGCGGCGAGCTCAAACAGAATGGAATTCTGTTGCTCGATTCGAAGCGCGCGGGATCCGTCGGTGCCAACAAGGTCACGATCACGAGCGGCAAGCACCCTGTAAGCGTGTCGCTCCGATCGGACAGCTACGCGGGGTTCGGCGGCAACGCGGCGCTGAAGAGGACATTCATGCATCGCGACAGCGATGGATTGACGAGCCAGGACGGCAATCGCATGAGCGTCAGCCCCGACGGCCTTGCGATCGTGAGCACGGGCGCTTCCGGCGAGCATCTTTTCGCGCGCATCAGCCCCGCGATCATGGACGAGCGCGGCAAGACGACGGCGCTGCTGATCATGGCGGCGGTGTACGGTCACGATGTCGAGGCCCAGGCGCCCGGCGCGCTCTGACGCTCATGATCGAGCCCCTGCCGCCGGAGGTCGCGAAGTTCCGCGACGAATATCGCCGATCGCAAATCGGGCCATTTTACCGAGGCTGGGCGCATTTTGCGTTCACGTCGATCGCGTCGCTCGGCGTCATCGGGTTCGCGATCTCGCGCGTGCACGCGCCGACATGGCGCGAGCTCCTCACCCTTCCTGTTTCGTTTCTCGTCGCGAACGCGGCCGAATACTTCGGACATCGTGGCCCCATGCATCGTCCGCGCGCGGGGATGCGGCTCCTCTTCCAACGTCACACGCGCGAGCATCACCACTTCTACACGCACGACGCCATGAGCTACGGGTCGTCGCGAGATTTCAAAATGGTGCTGTTTCCGCCGGTGATGCTGTTCTTTTTTCTGGGCGTGCTCGCGACGCCCATTGGCCTGCTCGTCTATGAAGTGGTCTCACCGAATTGCGGTTGGCTCTTCGTCGTCGTGGCCATGAGCTACTTCCTCACCTACGAATGGCTGCATTTCATCTACCATTTGTCGCCGGCGTCGACGGTGGGAGGCGCGCCATTTTTCCGCGCCCTCCGCAAGCATCATCGGAATCATCACGACAAAGCGTTGATGGGCAAATACAACTTCAACATCACCTTCCCCATTTGCGATCTCATCATGGGAACGATCTACCGTGAGATCGAGCATCGAGACGTGCCGGCGCACCTCGCTCAAGACAAGTAGCCCTGCGCTTGCAGCGCGAAGAGCTGCGCATAGCGTCCGCCCTTTTCGACGAGCGACGCGTGCGTGCCTTCCTCCATGACTTGCCCTTTCTCGATCACCAGAATTCGATCCGCCATTTTCACGGTCGGGAAGCGATGGGAAATGAGGATGCTCGTCTTGCCCTTCGTGAGCTCGCGGAAGCGGACGAAGACGGCGTGCTCGGCCTCGGCGTCGAGCGCGGCGGTAGGCTCGTCGAGGATCAAGATGTCGGCATCCTCGCGCATGAACGCACGCGCGAGCGCGATCTTCTGCCATTGGCCGCCCGAGAGCTCGACGCCTTTCGTGAACCAACGACCGAGCGGCGTCTCGAGGCCCTCTTGCAGCTGCGAGACGACCTCGACGGCGCCGCCACGCTCGACCGCGCGATCGATTTGAGGGCCATTTTCAAGCTGTTTCACGCTGCCGAAGCCGATGTTCTCGCGCGCCGCGAGCTGATACTGCGCGAAGTCTTGGAAGAGCACGCCTACGCGGCGGCGAAGCTCGCTTTCGTTCCACGCCCGCAGATCTTTGCCGTCGAGAAGCACGCGACCTTCGGTGGGCTCGTAGAGACGCGTGAGCAATTTGATGAATGTCGTTTTGCCCGCGCCGTTCTGTCCGACGAGCGCCAAGCTTTGTCCGGCGGGAATGAAGACGCTGACGTGCCGGAGCGCCCATTCGTCACGGCCGGGATAACGAAAGCCGACGTCTTCGAATCGAATCCCCTTTTCGGCGATGGGCGGCACGTCGAGGACGGCCGCGTGTCCGTTCGCGGAGCTCGCGACTTCGGGGGGATCGAGGAACGAGAACAAATTCGACATGTAGAGGTTGTCCTCGTACATGCCGCCGAATGCACCGAGGAGAGACTGGAACGATTGCTGTCCCTGGCGAAACGCGACCATGCCCAAGGTCATGTTTCCGAGTGTGAGAGATCCATGTACGGCGGCGAGCGCCATCGTCGCGTAGCACGCGTAGAAGGTGCCCGTGGCGATGAGAGAGAGGACATAGGCCCAGCGCGCGGATTTCGCCGCGAGCGTCGTGTCTTGCTCGAAGAACGTTTCGCCGAGCTCCCGGTAGCGACCGAGTAGCAGCGGACCGAGCTCGTAGAGCTTGACCTCTTTCGCGTGCTCGTCGTTCGCGAGGACGTATTCGAGGTACATCAGCTTGCGCGACTCGGGTGAACGCCAGTTGCGCAAGCGAAAGGCTTGGTTCGAAAAGCGCATCTCGGCGATCGTCGCGGGGATCGCGGCGAGGAGCAGCGCGCCGACCGCCCACCCGCTGAATTGCAACAGCAGCGCGGCGTAGCCGAGGAGAGACAGGGTGTTCTGCACGAGCTGAAAGCTGCGCGTGACCACGGAGAGCGGACGCGAAGACGCCTCGCGACGCGCTTTCGTGAGTCGATCGTAATAGTCGGGATCCTCGAAGTCCTTGAGATCGAGGCCCACGGCTTTGTCGAGGATCGAAAGATTGATGTCGAGCCCGAGCCTGCCGCCCACGACTTGCCGCGTGTAGCTCGTGCCCTGCTGACATGCGGCGAGGACCGCCACACACGCGAGCTCGGTCATGACCCATCGGAGACCGGCTTGCGGATCGCGCGCGACGACGGCATCGATGATGCGCTTTCCTACGTAGGCGATGCCGAGCGGCACGATGGCATTTGCGATCGTGAGCGCGAGAAGGACCGACGTGCCGAGAGGCGCGGATCGAAAAACGAGCGCGATCGTTTTCGGCGCGTGCTCGAAGCTCTGGGTGAGGAGCGCGCGGAGGGGGACACGCTTTTTCGGTTCGGGAAGCGGCCGCATCGTCGAAAGACGAGTCGAATGTAGCCATGGTTTTGACGCGCGTCGCCTACCGTCTCACGTAGGCTCGGCGGCCGCTGATATGCTAGAACGATCATCGACGGGGAGTCGCACAGCCCGGTAGTGCACGAGCTTTGGGTGCTCGTCGTCGCGGGTTCAAATCCCGCCTCCCCGACCAAACCTCTACGTCGCTCGGGTTTTTAGCGGTTCTGCGACAAGCTCCGGGTTCGTTTCCCACCCGTTTCCCCGAACTTCAGGATCGTGGCTTTCAGATCGTCACCGGTCGCGTGGACGTATCGTTGCGTGACGTCGAGCTTCGAGTGACCCGCGAGAACGCGGACGGCTTCGATGCTCGCGCCGCGACGAATGAGGATCGAACAGAACGCGTGGCGAATGGCGTGAAACGACCACGCGCGCATTCCTAACCTCGTCTCGAGCGCTTTGAGCGCACCGAGCACACGTTGACGACGCGGCGTCGTCCCATCTCGAGTGACGACGATGCGAGCCATGGGCGTTTTCAGTCGCGTCGCGTCGACGAGCGCCGCGCGTAGCTCCGGAGCCAATGGAACCACGCGTTCGTCTCCGGACTTCGGAGACATCACGTCGCCTGCCGACAGCGCTCGTCGCACCATGAGCCGATCATTTTCCAGATCGACGTCACGAGCTTCGAGCGCTCGAACTTCGCCCTGCCGCAAACCAGCGTAGGCAGAGAGAAGAATCGCGATTCGCAGCCAACCGCTCGACGCATCGAGGAGCTTTCGAATCTCCTCTTCGCTCGGAGCATCCGGCAGCTTTCGCGGTTTCTTCGGAAGCGGCGGAAGCTCCGGCAAGGCGTCGATCGCGCCGAATTCGTACGCCGCACGAAGCACCGTTCGAATGAGACTCAGATGCGGTCGACTCTGCACTTTGCGAACGGCGAGCGTCGCTTCGTACGCCCGAAGCTCTGGGCGCCAGGAAGAATCGAGCCGCTTCGTCCCGAAGAATGCGATCAGCCCTTGTCGAAAGAGGGCTTCATATCGTTCTCGTGTCGAAGGCCGACAATGTGCCGGCATGTACACGGGAATGAACTTCGTCGTGACGAAGTCGCCGAACGTCGACGCCGCGCTCCTCGTTTCGAGCGTGCCGGTCGCGAGGAGTTGCGCTCGCAACCGGTCGTGCTCGGCGTGTGCTGCTGCCGAAGATTGCACGGAGGCGTCTCTTCGGTAACGCGATTCGCGTCCGTTCTTGTCGCAGTATCGAAAATCAATGACCCAGCGGAGCTTGCCGCTCCTCACTACTTTGCGAACGCCGTCGCTTCTCTTGCCCATGTGAACCTCCAAATGGGCGGTCGATCACGCGCGACGGGTAGATCGTACCGCGATGTAACGGAATGGAACAGGGCTGCATCCGGACGCGCGCTGAATTGCCGGTGGATTCACCGGCAAGTGTCCGGGGATTCACCGGCATTTCACCGACAAATCTCGGTGTTTCACCTGCGCGTGCATGTCGCTATGCAAGCGCGGGCGCAGCGGGCTCCGGAAATCGCACGCGCCACGAGCGCCCAAACTTGAAGGCGACGATTCCGCCGCCCAGGTCGGCCGTCACTCCTTGATGGGTACGGCGTGCGGCGCGGCGGCAGCGAGCCCGAAGCGCGTTCGGCTCGACCTGCAAGATCGAGGCGGCCGCTTCGATGCCTTCGATTCGATGGTTCATGGTGCCTCTCAAAAGGGAATGTCGCCGTCGGCGACCGGTTCGGAATTGTCGTGCGGTTCGGTGGCTGGCTGGTCGGAAACGTCG
>JAICXU010000367.1 GCA_025934595.1 Polyangiaceae bacterium
AACCGACGTGCCCGACGCCCTGCACCGCAACGCGCAGGCCCGCGAGCGAGTCCTTGCCGAGCTTGAACTTGACCGCCGCCTCGATCCCGCGACGCACGCCGAGCGCGGTGAACGGCGACGGATCGCCCGACCCGCCGTGCCCCGGGTCGATGCCCGTCACGTGCTGGGTCACCGTGCGAATGACCTCCATGTCCTCGAGGCCGGTCCCGCTGTCTTCTGCGGTGATGTAGTGGCCGCCGAGGTCGTCGACGAATTTTCCGAACGCGCGGAAGAGAGCGACGCGATCGAAGTGCCGCGGAGGCCGGATGATGACGCTCTTGCCGCCACCGTGCGGAAGACCGGCGAGCGCGGCTTTGTACGTCATGCCGCGCGCCAGTCGGAGCGCGTCGATGACGGCGGCTTCGTCGGTGTCGTACGGCAAGAATCGGCAGCCGCCGAGCGACGGACCGAGCCGCGTGTCGTGAATGGCGACGATGGCGCGAAGGTGCGACGCCTTGTCGAGCTTGAAGTGAACCTCGCCGTAGTCGTAAGCGCGAAGATGCGCGAAGAGATCCATCGAAAGGCCTCGGTTTTTTTGCGGCTCGAATCGGTGCCGCGTCTAGTCGATCACGTGAATCAATGCATCGGTGGATGGCCGGGAGGCATGCCCATTCCACCGGGCATTCCCATTCCGCCCATTCCCGGCGGCATCGGATGTGCGCTCGCGGTCGAGTCTTTCACCGTCCCGCCGTCCGGCAATTTCTGGAACTTCGCGACATCCGCCGTAGCCCAGTCACCGACCGCGCTGCCGACGATGTAGATCGTCGGGCTGCCGTCCTTTTGCGCGTACCGACTCGTTCCGGTCGCCGTCTTGCCGACGTGCAGGACGTATTTCCCTGCGTTGTCTTTGAGCTGGATCGTGACGGTGGAGTCCGGCTTGTCGAGCCCCGTGTCCGCCGGCGTCTTGCCGTCGCCGAAGTCGTCCGCGGTGAGGCCTTTGAACACGCGGATCGCGTCTTTCACTTTTTCTTCGTCGAGCCGTTCGATCGCCGAGCCCTTCACGGTGCCCGCCCACTTGTCGTTCGCCTTCGTGAACGAGAGAGTCTTGTCTTTCTCTTCGAATGAAATTTGGATGACGTTCGCGTCGTCGAACTTGAAGATCTCGGTATCGCGCCAGTTCTTCACGTCGCGCGTGTAGAGGTAGCTCGAGTAGCCGCTCGCCGCGAAGACGCCGGGCCGGTCGGCCACCATCATCATCTGGCCGCGACCGCCGTTTTTGCCGAAGTAGTCGTCGACTTTTTTGTCGGCGCCCTTGAACGCGGTGACGTGAACGACGTGCGCGGGATCGAGCTCGTAGCTCTTTTTGATGTCGTCGTTCGCGTTCGCTTCGACTTGCTCCGTCGCTTTCAAATCTTTCAAGTTGTCGACGAGCTGCTTCACGTTCGCCTGATTCGCGGGGAAATCGACGGGCTTCGTGACCTGCCAGGTGTCGCCCTTTTTCTCGAGCACGACGTCGGACTTGTCGGCGTTCGCGATCTCGATCTTGTCGATGTCGTCGGGTGCCTTGACGTCGGGCAGATCGACGGTGGCGGTCGTGGCCGTGCCGATCTTCTGATCGGTTTTCATTTGCTTGTAGACGAGGAATCCGAGCACCGCGAGGACGGCGGCACCGAGCCCGATTTTCTGCGTTCCATTCATGATTGACCTCTTTTCCTACGCCAAGCTCACGTTCGCGCGTGAGGCCACGCGCCAACGCCAACGCGCGAATCCGAGCGCCGAGAAGAGAATCGGCAGGCCCAAGATGAGGGTCCACTCGATGCCTTCTTGCTCGTGCTTGCGTTGCGCTTTGAGATCGTCTTCTTCTTTCTTGAGATCGTCGTCGGTTGCGTTCGGATCGAACTTCGGCTTCGACACGTCGCCGTACACGAGGCCCGGCTCGCTCAGGATCTTCGCGGAGACCGCGAGGAGATCGGTGTCACCCGTGAGCCAGTCGAGCGTGTTCTTGAACGCGAGGATCGTTCCGGTGAGCGCTTGCTGCGCGTAGGGACCCGCGAGCTGGAGGAGCGCTTCGTCGCCGCCCATGCCCGCGAATTGCTGTCCGAACTGGCCCATGTCGGGACCGTTGCCTTCGCGTGCGAACGGGTTCGCGAGCATCTCGCTCGACGCGACGAAGAAGATGCGCGCTTGCTTGACGCTCTTCTCCGGAACGTCGAAGTCGGGGCCCTTCGGGAAGGCGCTCTTGATCGTGCCGTCGAGCGACGCGGCGAACGCGTACTGCTGCCAATCGCCCTTCGGCTTCCAGTGCTGCAGCGGCTTCAGATCGAGCGTGTCGCCCGTTTCCACGATCGAGCGCGGTGTCGAGCGCGCGAGGATCTTCGGGCTCGCTTCCGGCTGCTTGTCCGCGTGGAGCGTGATCGACGATGCGAACGGAATCACGATCTCCGGAATGCGGAAAAATCCGGGGAACGACGTGTCGAGGAGCTGCTCGTCGCCCGAGAAACGGTTGTCGTCCTGGACGTCGAGGAAGGTCGGGAATTGGCGCGCCGCGATGCCGCCTTGCGTCGGCATGATCGCCGTGAAGCTGCGACCGAAGTCGAGGATGACGTCCTTGTTCAGCGTGATGCCGTAGCCCTCGAGCAGCTTCTCGAGGCCGTGCGTCGACATCGTGGCGTTCATCGTCGCGTCGCCGGCCTTGATGTTGACGGCGCCCGCGAAGATCGCGATCGATTTCCCCTTCATCAAGAATTGGTCGATGCGCCGGAGCTCTTTCTCGCTGAGATCTTTGTTCGGCTGCGTGATGATGAGGCCGTCCAAATCGTCGGGAATTTCCGTGTCGCCGCCTTTCAGGTCGACGTCGGTGAGCGTGTAGAACGGAAAGTTCCGCGTGATGATCTCTTGCATGGAGGGCTTCCCCATGTTGCTCGGAACGAGGTTCGCTTCGCTGAGCTTCATCTCGTCGTCGCCGGTGAGCACGCCGATCTTGTGCTTCACGTCGTCGGCGCGATCGACGACCTCGCGGATCTTGTTCGTGATCCAGAACTCGAGACCGTCGGTGCGATCCGGCGGCAGGAACGCGATCTTGTCTTGCTCGGCGCCGTACTTGAACACAAGGCCCATGTAGCCCTGCGTGACGGCCGCCTTTTCTTCGGTCTCGCTCGCTTCACCGAACGGCTGCTCCGCGAGGCCCGCTTTTTTCGCCGCGTCTTTTTGCGTGTCGTCTTTCGGCTCGATGATGTCGTAATCGAACTTGCCGCCGCTCGCGTCTTTGTACTCCTGCAGGAGATCGCGCATGTCGCGGACGAACGCGTCGAGCTTGGGGAGGCCCTTCGTGACGTACGCGTCGACGTGCATCGAGCCCTTCATGCCCGTGAGCAGCTTTCCGCTGCCCTTCGAGAGCGTGAAGCGTTCGGCCTTCGTGGTGTCGATTCGCTTGTACTGACCGAGCGCACCGAGCGCGTTGATCGCGACGAGGATGCCGAGGACGATGAGGAGAAGTACGCCGCTTTCGGTGGCTGCTTTGGCTTTACGTTCCATTTTTCAGCTCAGTTCTTCTGGTTGAGTGATTTGCCTGGCCGGCAAATCACTTCCACTTCCGGCTCTCGAGCGAACGGAACGCTACGAGGAGGCAGATGACGGCAATCGACAAGAAGTAGATGACGGCGCGGGTGTCGATGAGGCCACGCGCGAACGGTTGGAATCGCGTCTCGAAGCTGACGAATGCGATGACGTCGCCAGCGACGCCCGCCAGCGATTCGACGATGCCGCCGATGACTTGCATGAAGAGCATGACGCCGGCGGTGAGGAAGAACGCGATGATTTGGCTCTCGGTGAAGCTCGAGAACATCAGGCCCAAGGCGGTTCCGGCCGCAGAAAACAAGGCCAATCCGAGGTATCCAGTCCACACCGGACCCCAGTCGAGCGCGCCGAGATGCCACGGCGTCACGAACATCGCGATCGGATAGAGGACCGTGATCGCGAGCAAGATGAGACACATGCCGAACGCGGCGAAGAATTTTCCGAGAATGACGTCGGCGTCTCGCACCGGCATCGTGATGAGGAGCTCGAGTGTGCCCGTTCCTTTTTCCTCCGCGAGCGACCGCATCGTGACGAGCGGGATCACGAGCACCGACAGCGCCCACGGCATGGCCGCGAAGAGACGCGCCATCGACGCGCGATCGACCTCCCAGAATCCGCCCGATTGCATCAAGAAGAAGAAGATGCCGATGCCGAGCGTCGAGCCGCCGATGACGACGTACGCGATGAGCGAGTCGAAGTAGCTCCGCATCTCGCGCCGTGCGATCGTCCAGATGTTGCGGACCGAGCTGCCGCCGCTCGAGGACGGCGTGGTCGGGCGCTTCGTCGCTCGTTCGGGCGCCTTCGTTTTGACCTTCGCCTTGGATTTGCGGCTCGAAGGCGGCGGCTCGTCGTCGTCACCTTCGTCGTCGCTCTCTTCTTCCTCGGTCTCGTCGGACTCTTCTTCTTCCGTTTCGTCGGAGGCTTCTTCGGCCGCAGAGAGATGCTCTTCGCCCGCGGCGCCGTTCTTCTTTTTCTCGTCGATTTCGTTTTCGGCGGTGCTCATTCGCTGTCCTCTTCGTCCGAATCGCCCTCGTCCTCGTCGCCTTCTTCTTCGTCGAGGTCTTCTTCCTCTTCTTCTTCCTCGGGCTCTTCGTACTTCGCGCCCTTCAACTTTCGATTCCGCTTCGCCTCGCCGACGGTGAG
>JAICXU010001020.1 GCA_025934595.1 Polyangiaceae bacterium
AGGTTCTCGGGTTTGATGTCACGATGCACGATTCCTTTTTCGTGCGCGGCCGTGAGCGCCGACAAAACTTCGTTCAAGGTGTCGATGACATCCATGAACGGCAAGCCGCCGTCGCGTGCGATGCGATCGGCCAGAGTTTCGCCCGACAGTTTTTCCATCACGAGGTACGGGCTACCGTCGTCGAGCGTGCCGATATCGTAGACCTCACAGATGTTGGGGTGGCCGATCGCGCCCGCCGCGCGCGCTTCTTGATGAAAACGTTTCACCGCCACGGGGCGCTTGGCTTGCTGCGGATGCAACACTTTGATGGCGACGCTGCGTCCGAGCGCTTGATGCTCCGCCTCGAACACGGTGCCCATGCCACCCTCGCCGAGGACGGAGCGCACCATGTATTTGCCGCCGATCATGGTCCCGATGAGGTCGCGGAGGCCTTCGCTCAATTTCGGATCGGTGGCAGGCTCGTCGATGGGGCGGAGCCCGACCAGCGTGCGCCCGGTCACGGGGCACTTGGTGAACGACGCGCTGTGTTTTTGCGCGCAATACGGGCAGCGGACGAGGCTGTCGGTCATCTAGAGGAAGCTCGACTCCTTGCCATTAGAGCCTACCTTCTGCAGGCAGAAGGGGGTAGGAGAACGTCCATGACCACCGCACCGCTCACGCGCACAAGCCTGTGCCCCATTTACATCGTCTCTGCTGCCCGCACGCCCATCGGCGCTTTTCTCGGATCGCTCTCGAGCCTGCCCGCTCCGCGTCTCGGTGCCGTCGCGATCCAAGCCGCCATCGAGCGCGCAAAGCTCACGCCGGATCAGATCGGCGAGGTCTTCATGGGTAACGTGCTCTCGGCGGGCATCGGTCAAGCTCCAGCGCGCCAAGCGATGATCTACGGCGGAATTCCGAACACGGTTCCCGCGACGACGGTCAGCAAGGTGTGCGGCTCGGGTCTGCAAGCGGTGATTTTCGGCGCGAAGACGATCGCGCTCGGCGAGGAAGAGCTCGTCGTCGCCGGCGGCATGGAGTCGATGTCGAACGCGCCTTACTACTCGCTCAATGCGCGACAAGGTCTCCGCATGGGCAACGCGCAGCTCGTCGACGGCATGATCCACGACGGCCTCTGGGATCCCTACGGCAACGTGCACATGGGAACCTGCGGTGACGCATGCGCGAAGGAATTTTCGTTCTCCCGTGAGCAGCAGGACGACTACGCGAAAGAGAGCTTCCGCCGCGCGCTCGCCGCGCAAAAGGAAGGCATGTTCGATGGGGAAATTGCGCCGGTTTCGGTGCCGCAGAAAAAAGGCGATCCGTCGATCGTGAAGCTCGACGAAGGTCCGGCCAAAGGCGACCCGACGAAGTTCGCATCACTCCGGCCCGCGTTCGCAAAAGACGGCACCATCACGGCCGCGAATGCGTCGTCGATCAACGACGGGGCTTCCGCGCTCGTCCTCGCAAGCGAATCGGCGGTGAAAGCGCACAACCTCACGCCGCTCGCGCGCATCACGGGTTGGGCAAACGCGGCGCAGGCGCCCGACAAATTCACGACCGCTCCCGCCAAAGCGATGGACGCGCTCTTCAAGAAGACCGGTCTCACCGCGAGCCAAGTCGATCTCTTCGAGATCAACGAAGCGTTCGCGGTCGTGTCGATGGCATGCTCGAAGCTCTGCAATCTCGACCCGGCGAAGGTCAACGTGCGCGGCGGGGCGGTGGCGCTCGGTCATCCCATCGGTGCATCCGGCGCGCGCATTTTGACGACGCTCGTGCACGCGATGAAAGATCGTGGCGCGAAACGCGGCGTCGCTTCGATCTGCATCGGCGGCGGCGAAGCGCTCGC
>JAICXU010000938.1 GCA_025934595.1 Polyangiaceae bacterium
CTCACGTGCGGCGGCACCGACATCCATGCGCTACGCGGCGAAGAAGACGCGATCACCGTGCACGCCTACGCCGGCCCCGACGCGAGCTTCCGCGTGTACTCGGAAGATCTCTCGCGATCGTGGACGGTGCCTTCGGCGCACGGCGCGTGGCTTCCGCAGCGTGCGATCGCGAAGCGTATCGTCTGGATCGGCTTCACGACGAAGTATCGCGGGGGCTCGAAAGAGTTTGCGCGTGCCGCCGAGACTCTCAGGGCGACGAAGCGCCGTGAATTTCCGAACGCCGACGTTCGCGTATTTCCTCTCGAGCTCAAATCGGATTTCACGCGGAGCTTTCGCGAGCTCGCGAGCGAGGGCGTCGAGATCGAAGAGCTGCACTTCATCGGCCATTCCGGAATGTACGGCATCATGTTCGGCTCGACGAAATGGCCCGAGCAGATGAGCCCGCACGAGTGGCGCGAGCTTTCGATTCCGTTCGCGAAAAATGCGCGCGCGTATTTCCATGCGTGCCGCACCGCGCGCTGGTTTGCGGGATTTTTCGCAAGCACGTTCGGCGTCGAAACGTTCGGCCATCATGGCTACACGACGATGTCGAAGACGCCGCAACGCTTTTCGCGCGCGCGGAAACCGAGCGACCCGATCTTCGTCGTGAGCTGTCCCGGAAAGAAAACGCACGGCGTCGCCGGGAGCGTGCGGAAATATTTTCTCGGCGCGCGCACGTTCTCGATGACGCGTTTCGCGAAAGACGACGCGCGTGAGCGTGCCGGATACGACGCCATCGCTCCTCTTTATGCCGCCGCGTTCGAGGACATTCGCTTGCGCAAGCCAGAATGGCGCTGGCTCCGCAGAAAGCTCGCGCAGATTCCCGGAACGCCGCGCGTGCTCGACGTCGGTTGCGGAACTGGCAGCTTGCTTCGCGCGCTCGCGCCCCACATCGGGCGTTCGGTCGGCGTCGACATTTCGCGCGGCATGATCGAAGAAGCCAAGAAGATCTCTTCGCCGAATTTGTCCTTCGAACCGATCGACGGACCGGTGTTGCCGTTCGCCGACGCAAGCTTCGACGTCGTCGTCTCTTTTCTCTCATGGCGTTATCTCGATTGGGATCCGATCGTTCGCGAAATCGCACGCGTGCTCGGTCCGCGTGGCCGCCTCATCGTCGTCGACATGGTCGAAAAGCGATGGGATCTCGCGACGGCGCCGATGCTCCTTCACGGCATCGCACGCACCCTGAAGAGCAGGCTCACGCTCGGCGCACAGCATCGCGCGCTTCGTGCGATGGTTGCACGTGCCGAGTGGAAAGAGATGGTGGCGACGAATCCCATCCGCGCGGAGCACGAATATCGCTGGTATCTCGAATCGCGTTTTCCGGGCTCGAAGCTCGAGACTCTCGATGTCACGCCCACGAAGCGCACCGTCGCCTTCATGAGCGGCCCCATGTCGGAAGCGCACCTCACGCCGCTCGCCTATCCATGACGCGCGCTGCGAGAGCCACGATCGGCCTGGTCGACTGGGGAATCGGCGGGCTCGGCATCGCTCGAAAGTTGAGCGCTCCGTTCCTCTATTTTTCGGATACGGCCTTTGCTCCGTACGGAAAGCTCGGTCGCGCGGCGCTGGTGTCACGCTTGCGGAAAGTCGTCTCGTTCTTGCGCGAGCAAGGCGCTACTCGAATCGTGCTTGCATGCAATGCCGCATCGACCGCGCTCACCGACCTGCGCATCGAAGGCGTCAGCGGCGTCATTACTCCCACGATCGACCACGTCGTGAAGATGCGCCCGCGGTCGCTCGCGATCGTCGGCGGCAGGCGCACGATCGTCTCGCGCGCCTATGCGAACGCGTTTCGATCGCGTGGCATTTTCGTCGTCCAAAGAATCGCGCAGCCCCTCTCGGGGATGATCGAGGATGGCGCGCAGCACACCGCTTCGTTCGAGAACGCGGTTCGGAGGCGCAATCAGCCCCAACTTAAGAAAGAGACACGATCGTGGAGACCCTCGATTTGATGGTCCTTTTGGCTCATAAGCGTGATCTTTCCCCGCCTTAGGACGTTCTTCATTTAGTCATTTTC
>JAICXU010000575.1 GCA_025934595.1 Polyangiaceae bacterium
TACGGGCTCGCGGTCACGGGCACCATCCATCCCGATCGCGTTCTGACGAACGCGGGCGCGCGTCCGGGCGATCGGCTCGTGCTGACGAAGCCGATCGGCCTCGGGATCGTCACGACGGCCGCGAAACAAGAGAAAGATTCGCTCGGCGCCGTGCGCGAGGCAATTGCGATCATGGCGACGCTGAATCGCGGCGCGTGCGAGGCCATGATCGACGTCGGCGTGCACGCCGCGACGGACGTCACCGGTTTCGGCTTGCTCGGACATTTGCGCAACATGGTCGCGGCGAGCAATTGCACCGCCGTCGTTGCGACGCGAGCCGTCCCTTTCATCGACGCTGCGGTTCGGTACGTGCGCGATGGGATCGCGCCCGGCGGCACCCACGCGAACGTCCGCTTTCTCGGCGATTGGGTGGACTTCGGCGATGCTTCGAAAGAAGAACGACTTCTTCTGTGCGACGCGCAGACATCCGGCGGCATGCTCATCGCCGTCGCCGAAGATCGATGCAACGCGCTCGTTCGCGCGCTTCACGATCGCAGGACGATCTGCGCGGAAGTGATCGGTCGCTTCGAAGAGGGGCCCGCCCGCATCCGCGTGACGTCATGATCGTCAGGTCGAGCTTTCGACGGCAGTCTCGATCCCCGTCGCGGCAGTAAAAGATCCTCAAGTCCAGACACACAAGAGCCGTACTTCCCTTCGAGGAGCACCGCTTTTCCATGTCGACCGAACACCGAGCCCTCGTCGTCGACGGCGACGCCATGAGCCTGCTCGGGATCGAGCGCGTCGTGCGCGCGGCTCGGCCCGCATGGACGATGGTGTCGTCGACTTCCGCACGTTCGGCGTTCGACGCCCTCGAGCGCGAGTCGTTCGACGTGATCGTCAGCGGCATGAAGCTCGCGGACATGGAGGGCGCGTCTTTTCTCGGATTCGTGCGCGAGCACCATCCCTCCTCGTTGCGGGTCGGTCTCATGGGATCGCAGGAAAAAATCGCGGGTCTACGCGCGCTCTCCCACGCACATCGACTCCTCACGAAGCCATGTGCGCCGGGATCGCTTTTCGAAATTTTGGAGCGTCGCACACATGCTCATTTCCGTGACCCGCGGGTCACCGCGCTCGTCGGAACCATCGACGCGCTCCCGTGCGAAAGGTCCGCGCTCTATCGCTTGTCCGAGCTCGTCGCGACGCCGAATCGACGGCTCGACGATGTCGCGGACGTGATCGAGCGCGAGCCCGTGCTCACCGCGAAGCTCCTGCATCTCGCGCGCTTGCCATTTTTCGGCAGCACAAATCGTGGTGAGAGCATTCGTGACATCATCGCGTCGGCCGGCATCGATCTCGTCCGCGCGCTCCTGGAGACGGCGTGTGCGGCGAGCTCGCGCGCGATCGCATCGGTGCATTTCGACGCGAGCTCGCTTCGTTTGCACGCATCGGCCGTGGCCACGCTCGCGAGAGCGTCGGCCAGCGAATCGCCTCACGCGGACCACTGCTTCGTTGCCGGCGTCGTCCACGAAATCGGCAAATGGGCGCTTGCCATGTGCGCCCCGCATATCTTCGACGCGGTCGCTCTTCGTTCCCGCGACGACGGCCTCCCGTTCGAAGAAGCCGCGGCGCTCGAGGGCGCGCCTTCACACGCCGAAATCGGCGCGGCGTTGCTCGATTCGTGGGGGCTACCCTCCGCCATCGTCGAAGCGGTCGCCGAGCAGCACGCGATCGAGCACGAATCCGAATATCTCGACCCCGCGGCGGCGGTTCGGCTCTCCAAGCAGCGTCTGACGGTCCCGTCCGTGCGGACGCGCACCGCCGCGTAGAGCGCACGATATTTCGCGAGCTCGCGCGAGAGCAAAGACGGTCTGTGTGATCGATGCGCTACGGATCGATGATCAGTCGTCGCGACGACGATCTCGTTTGATGCGGCTCCGCGCTTTTTTTTCTGCGATGCGACGCTCGACGCTTCCGCGGGACGGCTTCGTCGCCCGGCGCGTCTTCGGACGCACGAGCGCTTGCTCCACGAGCACGCGTACTTTGTCGCGCGCATCTTCGAGATTCTGACGCTGGTCGCGCGTTTTTTGGCTTTTCACGAGCAGCCAACCTTCCGCATCGAGCATCGCTCGTGCCGCGTTCATGAGCCGCGCGCGTGCCGCGTCGTCGAGACCGGTCACCCGCGATAGATCTACGCGGAGCTCGACCTTGCTCGAGACCTTGTTCACGTTCTGCCCGCCGGGGCCGCTCGCACGCACCGCCTGCATCGTCATCGCGTCTGCAGGAATCACGATGCGCTCGCGAATTTTCAGAGGATCGGTCATGCTTGAAGAGTCCTTGCCGGCCGCGCGTCCGACCCCATCTTAGACGTGAGGCAAGCATGGTCGCCATAGCGCGCAGGGGCGCGTCCTGAGCATTGGGTATCCCATGTCCGTAGACCGCGATCGCAAATACAGCGCCTACCGAAGCGACCTCCGCGCGCGCTACGAATCGCTCGGGCGCGATCATCGTCGCTACAACGTGCTGCTCGTCTTCGGTCTCGCGTGGGTACCGCTCCTTTGGGTCTGGTTTTGGCCCGCGTTCGTCATCGGCGGCACCGCGATCATCCTCGCCTGCGTGGGCCACTACATCGCGATGATGTACCGCTTCGATTATGAGCGGCAGCAGGAACGGCTCGCCGCCGACATCGCGCATTTCCACGAAGAAGACGCGAAGCCCGCCTCCGAAGAACAGCGGCACGCCGATCGCACGTCCTTCAACACCGTAAGGGCGCCGCGAAGAGCCGCCTTGAATCTGCCGTTCACGCGGCGTTG
Organism: Polyangiaceae bacterium; assembly: GCA_025934595.1. Taxonomy (GTDB): domain Bacteria; phylum Myxococcota_A; class Polyangia; order Polyangiales; family Polyangiaceae; genus JAICXU01. The sequence goes on from JAICXU010000575.1 coordinate 2,790, forward strand.
ATACAAAATCCAGCCAAATTTACGGTGTAGTCGAGATCCTCGGCGAGGAAGAAGTGGCCTGGCCCTCCGTACGTGGAGGCAACTCTCCACTCCTCAAGAGGCTCTCATCATGAAGATGCATCTCACGCGCACCGGCGCGGTCGGTCTTGTTCATCTCGCCATGCTCGGCGGTTCGGTGCTCGCGTTCGCATCGGGCTGCGGCTCGCTTACGGCGGCAGCGAATCCGAAGCTCGCGTGGGCGGTCACGGAGCCCGCGCCGCTCAACGTCGTCGTGCGTCGCGCCGATGCGGCGGAGACGACGTCGGCGGAAGTGAATCGCATTCTCACCGCGACCCCTGCGAATAACGACTCCGATTGGATGGGAAAGCTCGCGCTCGACAAAGGAGAGACGCAAAAAAGCGTCAAGGAGTTTCGCGATCAGCCGGCCTACAAAAACGAAAAGGCCCGCATCGTCGCCGCCGAAGTTTGGGCCAAAGAGCTTCCCGCTGTGCAGTCCTCGAGCGGACAATACGCGAACGTGCTTGCAGCGGTGAGCCCCGATCTCGGTGACGCGTTCGCGAAGGTGATGGCGAAAGAGAAAGACCTCGCCGATCTGAAGTCGCAGGAAAAAACGGAAGAGGACGCAGAAGATGCGACGGGCGCCACCGACGCGCAAAAAGCGGGTCACAAGAAGAAAGCCAACGACCTCGA
>JAICXU010001116.1 GCA_025934595.1 Polyangiaceae bacterium
GGGCCCTTTCCGACATCACGAGAACAATCGAAGTAGACAACATTCGAACCGCCGAGGTCCTGATTTATTTGGAGGCGGCTTTTTTGGTCCCGACATCCGCGGCGGATGTGGTCAAAAAGAAATCGGAAAATAACTCCGATCGATGTCGAGAATCGGAGGGCGGCTCCGACTACGGGTGTCCGGCCGGTTGTCCGCGAAGCGTGTTGCTTCGCCGAACGCGGGACGCGAAAAGGAGAACGACCATGAAATACATGCTGATGATGAACACCCCTGGCGGCGGTCCGTACCAAATCTCGAACTGGCCGAAAAAAGACATCGAAGCGCACATCGAGTTCATGAAAACGTTTTCGAAGAAGCTCGCCGCGAACGGTGAGCTCGCCGGCGCCGAAGGTTTGAGCGGCCCCGACCAAGCGAAGCTCGTCTCCGCGAATCCCGACGGCACACCGAACACCGACGGCGTGTTTCCGGAAGCGAAAGAATTTCTGGCGGGCTACTGGATCGTCGACGTCGATTCGCCGGCGCGCGCGTACGCGATCGCGGCGGAAGCTTCGACCGCGCCAGGTCCCGGCGGCAAGCCGCTCTATTTGAAGATCGAAGTGCGGCAAGTGATGAGCGTACCGGCCAGTGACTACGTTCCGTGAAGCATGCCGCCGCTCGATCTCGTAACCCAGCGCTTGCTCCGCGACGTCGCGCCGCGAGCGCTGGGAACGATCGTGCGGCGATATCGCGATTTCTCGGCGTGCGAAGACGCGATGCAGGAGGCGCTCCTCGCGGCGGCGTCGCAGTGGCCGGAGCATGGAACGCCGGAAAATCCAGCAGCGTGGCTCGTGCGCGTCGCGAGCCGTCGCTTGACCGACGAGGTACGAGCGAACGCGGCGCGCCGGCTGCGAGAGAAGCTGGTCGTGAGCTTGGTCCCCGCGGACGAACAGATCGCGCTCGCTGCCGATCTCGGCGCGAATGAACGTGACGACACGCTCGACTTGTTTTTCATGTGCTGTCATCCGTCGCTCTCGGCCGCCTCGCAGATCGCGCTCACGCTCCGAGCCATCGGGGGTCTCACCACTCTCGAGCTCGCGCGAGCCTTTTTCGTTCCTGAAGCAACGATGGCGCAGCGGCTGTCACGCGCGAAAGAGACGATCCGTGAATCGGGCGCCGGATTTTCGGATCCCACCGAAGCCGAACGGCGCGCGCGGTTGCCAGCCGTCGCGAAGACTCTGTATTTGATTTTCAACGAAGGCTACGCGGCAACGGCCGGTGATTCGCTGACGCGTGTCGATTTGAGCGACGAAGCGATTCGCGTGACGCGCATGCTGCATCGGGCCGTGCCGGACGATGCGGAAGTCACGGGCCTGCTCGCGCTCATGCTTCTCACCGACGCTCGTCGTGCGGCCCGCTCGGGCGTGCATGGGGAATTGATTCCGCTAGGTGATCAAGATCGATCGAAATGGGATCGAACGAAAATCGAAGAAGGCACCGCGCTCATCGACGCAGCGATGCCGCGCGGCGCGATTGGTCCCTACCAGCTCCAGGCCGCGATCGCCGCGTTGCACGACGAGGCGGCAAGCACCGACGCGACCGACTGGAAACAGATCGTCGTGCTCTACGA
>JAICXU010000930.1 GCA_025934595.1 Polyangiaceae bacterium
AAACAGGCAATTTACGGCATTCCAGAGCTCTTTCGCGATTCCATTCGAGGCGCGCAGCTCGTGGCGAGCGCGGGATGCTACGCGACGGCCGCGGCTCTCGCGGTGGGTCCGCTCGCGCGCGCCAAGCTCATTGCCGATCGGCCCGTCGTCGTCGATGCGCTCTCGGGAACGACGGGCGCGGGACGCAGCGAAAAAGAGGAGATGAGCTTCAGCGAGGTAGACGAAAACGCCCGCGCCTATCGCGTGCTGACGCACCAGCATGCTCCGGAGATCGAGCAGGCGCTCGGCCGGCTCGCGGGAAGCGAGGTCGCCGTGCTTTTCACGCCGCATCTCGTGCCCATGCGGCGAGGCATCCTGGCGACGGCGTACGTTCCCCTGCGGGACGATGTGAACGAAGCGCAGGTGTATGCGGAATATGCGCATAATTATGCATACGCGCCTTTCGTGAAAATGCGCAAATCACCGAACGACGTGGCCGTCGCGCACGTCGTGGGCACGAACGTTTGCGAGATCGGCGTCGCCGTGGATGCGCGCACGCGCACGGCCGTCGTCGTGGCTGCGCTCGACAACCTGCGAAAAGGAGCGGCGTCGCAAGCCGTGCAGAATTTGAATCTCGCCCTCGGTCTCGAAGAGACGACCGGTCTCGTGGAAAGGAATTCGTAGATGACCCCGATCGGTTTTCGTTTTGCGGGCGCGCATGCCGGCATCAAGTCGATGAAGAACGACGTCGCGCTCGTCGCGAGCGATTTTCCGTGTACGGCGGCGGGGTCCTTCACCACGAATCGCGCGTGCGCGGCGCCGGTCGTCGATGCGCGATCGCGATTGCCGGGCACGGGATTTCGCGCCGTCGTCGTGAACAGCGGAAACGCGAACGCGCTCACGGGCGCGGCCGGCAAGATCGACGTGGAAACCGTGAAAAGCGCGGTCGCGCATGCGATTGGCGCCAAATCCGCGAGCGTGCTCACCGCCTCCACGGGCGTCATCGGACATCGCCTGCCCGCGCAAAAAATCGTGGACGCCGCGCCTTCGCTTGCCGCCGCGCTCCAAGCCGAGCCCGACGGCGCTGCCCACGCGATTCTCACGACCGACACCCGCGCAAAAATCGTCACGAAGATCGTCACCATCGGCAAGAAGGACGTGACGATCACCGCCATCGGCAAAGGCGCCGGCATGATCCATCCGGCCATGGCGACGATGATCGTCGTCGTCGCCACCGACTGCGCGATCTCGCCGAAGATGCTCGACCGCGCGCTCAAAGGCGCGATGGACACGAGCTACCACGCGCTCACGGTCGACGGCGACATGAGCACGAACGATTCCGTGCTCGCGCTCGCGAACGGCGCGGCGAAAAATCCGCCCATCGAATCGCCGACGGCCGACTTCGAAACGTTCGCGAGAGCCCTCACCGAGCTCTCCGAAGAAATGGCGAAGAAGATCGCCGCCGACGGCGAAGGCGCATCGCGGCTCGTCACCGTTCACGTGTCGGGCACCGCGAGCGACGGCATCGCACGCGATCTCGCGCGAGCCGTCGCGGGCTCGAACCTCGTCAACTCCGCCATTTTCGGCGCCGATCCGAACTGGGGTCGTGTGCTCGCGACCATCGGCGCGCGTGCGGCGACGTGCGGATACGACGTCGATCCCGCGTCGGCCTGCGTGTCGATTCAAGGCGTACCCGTGTTTCGCGACGAGCCTCTCGCCGTCGATCCCGCTTCGCTTCGCGCGCGCATGCGCGAGCCCGAGGTCACGATCGACAACGCGCTCGGCGACGGCCAGGGCCGCGCCACGGCATGGGGATGCGATCTCTCGTACGACTACGTGAAGATCAACGCGGACTACTGCGCGATGATCGCGCCCACCGCGACGGGCGCGATGTCGAAGAACGAAAAGCTCGCGAGCTTCGGTCCTTCGTTCAAGGCGTCGCTCCTCGTCGAGGCGCTCGGCTTCGTCTCGCGTTTTCGCGGCACGCGTTGCGTCGTGAAATACGGCGGCGCGGCGATGGTGAAGGACTCGCTCAAAGAATCGTTTTGCGACGACATCGCGCTCCTCCGCGCGCTCGGCCTCGTCCCCGTCGTCGTGCACGGGGGCGGTCC
>JAICXU010000866.1 GCA_025934595.1 Polyangiaceae bacterium
CGGCACCAGCGCGATCTTCGCGCAGCTCGGCCGGCGGGGCGCGCCGTACATCTACTTCGACGTCTTCGACGAGGAGAAGTACTCGGCGATGATCGACAAGCACTTCCAGCACGTGGTCTTGCGGATCGGCTACTCGTACAACGGCCCCACCGAGATCGGCGGCCTCGTCCTGCATCCGGATTACCGGCGCGTGCCCGAGCGTCTCGGCCAGTGCATCTCGTACGTTCGGTTTCTCTACATCAAGATGCATCGCGAGCTCTTTCGCGACGAGGTCCTCGCGGAGCTTTTGCCGCCGCTCGAGCCCGACGGCACGTCGCATCTCTGGGACGCGCTCGGTCGAAAATTCACGGGGCTCTCGTATGCGGAGGCCGATCGGCTCTCGAAGCAAAACAAAGAGTTCATTCGCGGGCTCTTTCCCGAAGGAACGATCTACGCGTCGCTGCTCAGCGAAAAAGCGCAAGAAGTGATCGGCAAGGTCGGCGCGCAAACGCGCGGCGTCGAGAAGATGCTCCGCCGCATCGGATTTCGTTATGCCGAGCGCGTCGATCCGTTCGACGGCGGCCCGCATTTCACCGCGCCCACCGATGAAGTCTCGCTCGTGCAAAAATCATCGCGCGTGAAGATCGACAAGATCGTACCGAAGCACCTGCATGCGAAACGTCGCTCGCTCATCGCGACCGAGTCCGTCGAGCCTCCCTATTTTCGCGCCATCATCGTGATCTGCACGAACGACGGCGAGCACACGACGATCGATCAAGACACCGCCGATCACATGGGCCTCGGCGTGGGCAGCGAAGCGTGGATCTTGCCGCTCGAGTGATCGGCAAGCGAAGCGCGTTCGCGCACGAAATGCAGCCAATTTCCGCGCTTGGGCTTGCATTTCGAAAATTCTGAGTTTATAGAATTTTCATGTCGGCGCTCTCGCCTCGCGAAGAGAAGATCGCGTTCGTCCTCGCGTCTGCGGCGATCCCCGCGGGCGAAAAAATGCCGGGTGGCGATCTCGACACCGTGAAGCGACTCGAAAAATTCATCGAGGCCGGCACGTCGAATCAAGCCATCGGTCTCCGCGGTCTCTTGTGGGCCGCAGAAGCGGCGGCCGTCGCGTCGACGGGAACTCGTCTGTCGAAAATGAATCGCGCGCAGGCCGAGAAGTGGCTCGAGGCCTGGCGCGTGTCGACGTCGCACGCGCGTCGCTCGCTCGTGCGCGCCGTGCTCTCACCGATCAAGATCGCGCACTTCGGCGACGATGCGATCGAAAACGAGGTGGGCTGCAAAAACCCCGTCCGCATGCTCGCGCAAGTCGACGAAGAAGCGCGCTGGCGAGAGCAAGTGATCGACGGGCGCGCGGCGGCGGAAGATCTCGAGCTCGAATGCGAGGTCGTCGTGATCGGCAGCGGCGCCGGCGGAGCCGCATGCGCGTACGAGCTCGCGCGCCACGGACGTGCCGTCGTCTTGCTCGAAGAAGGCGATTTTCACCGGAGATCGTCGTTCACGGGAAAGCCCGTCGAGATGACGAGAAAGCTATTTCGCGACCAAGGCATGACGCTCGCTCTCGGCAACGTCGGCATTCCCGTGTGGGCCGGTCGCGCCGTCGGCGGAAGCACCGTCATCAACAGCGGCACGTGTTATCGCGCGCCCGAGCGCATCTTCCGCAGATGGCGTGACGAGCTCGGCCTCGAAGAATTTTCGTCGACCTCGATGGATCCTTACTACACGAAGGTCGAAGCGATGCTGCAAGTCGCGCCGGCACGCGATGATCTCACGGGCGGCATCGGACGCGTCATCGGACGCGGCGCGGACAGGCTCGGCATGTCGCATCATCCGCTCAATCGCAACGCACCCGACTGCGACGGCCAAGGCGTGTGCTGCTTCGGATGTCCGACGGGAGCAAAACGATCGACGGACGTCTCGTACGTGCCCGAGGCTTTGAAGCGCGGCGCGGTTTTGGTCACCGCCGCGTGCGCGGAGACGTTCGACGTGGAGAACGGACGTGCGCGAGGCGTACGCGGATCGCTCGGCAAAACTAGGCGATTTCACATCAAGGCGCAGGCCGTGATCGTCGCGGGCGGGGCGCTCATGACGCCCGTCATCTTGAAGCGCGCTGGGCTCTTGAAGAAGACGCCGTTCCTCGGAAAAAATCTTTCGATTCACCCTGCGAGCAAAGTCATGGCGATGTTCGACGAAGAAGTCGACATGACGCGCGGCATTCCGCAAGGCTACGCGGTCGACGAGTTCCAAGAAGACG
>JAICXU010000485.1 GCA_025934595.1 Polyangiaceae bacterium
CCTGATTTCAGCGAACGCTCGACGCGCCGTTTCCGCGTCTCACATGCCTTCCCAGCGCAGCGACTCTCCGCTCGCCGTGGAAATCTTCTGCTGGTTGAGGCCGTCGATGTTCGAGAGATAAAGGCCGCCGCGCGTCGAGAAGAACGCCACGTTGCGACCGTCGGGCGAGCACGCGGGATACGTGTTCGATCCTTGATCTTGCGTGAGCCGCTTCATGCTCGCCGCGCTGCCGTCGGGCGAGACCGAGAAGATGTCCCACGTGGCGCCGTCGCGGCCCATGAAGAGGATCTTCGTGCCCTCGTCGGGATTGTTGCACCATGCAGGTGCCATGTTGTACGTGCCGCGCCACGAGACGCGTTTTCCGTCGACGTAGATTTGCGGATTGCCGCCTTGATTCGACACGTACGCGAGCTGGCCGTTCGGGCCGAACGCGGGGTGCGTGTTGAGACCGCCTCTCGTGACTTGCTTGAGACCCGAGCCGTCGGACGCGCCGACGAAGAGATCGCTCTGGCCATTTTGCGAAATCACGAGCGCCATTTTTCCGCTGCCGAATGCGACGCCGAACACGAGCCCGGAGTGTCGCAAAACCGCGACCGGATTTCCGATGCGGAAGAGCGCGTAGCTGCCGTCGGGCAAGCCGCCCGCGTAATACACGCCGTTCGGACCGACGGCGGGCGCGAGCGCGACGTTCGATGCGGCGGCCAAACGCGAGAGCCCCTGCCCGTCGCTGTCGATTTGAAAGACGCCTTTTTGTCCGCGGCCGGTGGTGGCCGAGAACACGAGGCGCGAGCCGAAATTCGCGGCGGTGCCCGTGAACCATTTGACGACTTCGTTGTCGAATTGATGAACCGCGCCGCGCACGCCCGACGGCGGCACGTCGAAATCTTTCGCGAGCACGGCGGCCGCGCCGCGCGAAACGACGAACAGCTTCAGCTCGAGATGCACGTTCGCGCCGCGCATCGCGCTCATGCCTTTGATGACGCCCTCCGCGCCGACGTTGCGCCAGGACGACGGATCGATGCCGGTGCCTTCCGCGGCGAGATTCGCGGTGAAGCTCTTCGGATCGAGCACTTGAAAGAGGCTCGAGAGCGTGAAGTCTTTCGTCGCCGTGTTGTCGACGTTGTCGGAGACGTCTTTGTCGCCGACCATCGGCGCGATCGCGAGCTTGAAGAGCGCGCGATTGCCGCCGCTCACCGTGATTTGCGTGACGGCGCCGCCCGTCGGCCCGTTCGCTTGCGGAAGCGCGCTCGACGCGCCCGCGGGTTGCTGCGCGATCGCAGGAAACGACGCCGTCAGCGCGCCCGCCGCGCACAGCAGCAACCCCCCTATTTTAAGCCTCATTTGCATCGTGAAGAATCTCCGTGCACATCGCCGGTCAACGTGAGCTGCACCGTCCTGCCTCGATACTGGTCGGCGATCTCTTGAGGAGGATCGGGGAGCGGCGTCTTGTCGTCGAGAAGTTTTTGCATGACCTCTTTGGCGGAGTCGTCGAAGAGGTCGTTTCCGCTCTTTCGCACGGGCGTCTCGTTCAAATGCCAGATGACCATGCGCGGGCTCAGGTTGAACTGAACCGTGAGGCACAGCTTATTCGCTTCTCCCTGCGAGATCACGGTCGGGATCGTCCAGCGATCGTGAAAGAATTTACTGAGCGCCGCCGCGTACGCATCGCCTGCGTGCACTTTGTTGGGATCGGTTTCGACGCCCGCATCCGACCCGTTCGCGAAACCTTCTTCCGGATGCGGTTTTCCCGCGTCTTCCGCGAACGGATTCGTGAGCGCTTGCAGGTGCTGCAAATCCGATTGCTCCGCGTTCGGAGGCGGCACGCCGCCGTCGAGGTTGCGATGCAGCGGATCGTTCTGCGAGGCCACGGGGTTTTTGACGTTCGTCGTGTTCTTTTGAGGCACGAGGCGATCCGGCAATTTTTTCGGATCGAGAGGCTTGCCGAGCTTCAAGAGCGACGCGGCGATGACGGGCTTCGCGACGAGCGCTTCTTCGGGCTGATCGGCAGAAGGATTCGCGGCTTTGATGATGACGGCGGCGAGCGGAATCACGTGCAGCGCGATGGCGAGCGCAATTCCGACGGCGACCTCGTCGCCTTCGTAACCCGTCTTGAATGCCGTGCGCGTTGCCATTTTTTTCAGATTCGTTTTCGGGCGAGGGCGAGCCTCACTGCTGTTTAACCACCAAAGGATCGGTGATCATTCCCAGCTTTTCGACGCCCGCTTGGCGCGCGGCCGCCATCACGCGAAGGACGACGCCGTATTTCACCGATTCATCGGCTTGGACGTAGAGCTCCTTTTCTTCTTTGAGCCGCGCGTTCGTGGCGAGCTTGTTGTCGACGTCGCCCGTGATCTCGTCCTTGCCGAGATAGACGTGCTCGTCACTCGTGATGATCACCATCATCTTCGTGTCGTCGGTCTGCATCGGCGAGCTCTTCACCTTCGGGAGCTCGACGTGCACGCCGGTGGTCAAGAGCGGGGCGGTGACCATGAAGATGACCAGCAGGACGAGCATGACGTCGATGAGGGGCGTGACGTTGATTTCATTCATGCCGCCGAGGCGGCCTTTGCCTCGACCGCCACCGCCGCCGCCCATCGCCATGTCAGACGCCTCCGAGCTTCGCCCGCGCGGCTACGTCGAGCGCGAAACCTTCCAAGTTATCGGCCAAATATTGCACTTTGCGCGCGAAGTAATTGTAGGCCATGACGGCCGGAATCGCGGCCACGAGGCCGATCGCCGTGGCGATGAGCGCCTCTGCGATCTTCGGCGCGACGACCGGCAGGTTCGCGTTGCCTTGATTTCCGATGCTGAGGAACGCGTCCATGATTCCGTAGACCGTTCCGAAGAGACCGATGAACGGTGACGTCGATCCGATCGTGCCGAGGAGCGCCATCCACGATTCGAGATGCGTCACTTCCTTTGCCGCCGCTCTTCGCGTCGCGCTCTCGACGTGCGACGCCTCGACCTCGCCGAGCTTCGCGTGCTCACGACCTTGCGTCATGCGATTCATCTCGTCGTATCCGACCGCGAAAATGCGCGCGTACGGCGATCCGCGAAACGCGGCAATGCCTTGCGCGAGCGCATCGAAATTCGTCGCTTGATCGAACGTCTTCAAGAAACGATCGGACTCGCCGCGCGCGCGAGAAAGATGCAGCGCCTTCGCTCCGATCACGATCCAACATGCGACCGAAAAGAGAACGAGGATGATGAGCACGGCTTTCACCGGAATCGACGCGTGCACGACGAGCTGCACGGGATCGAGCTTCGGCGCATCGCCTCCGCTTTGTCCGCCGCCCGTATCTTGCAGCGCGGACGAGAGCGAGACGAGAGATGCCGTGATGGAGTGCCCGAAATTCGGAAGTGCCATTGGGCAGCAAGATGCCCCGCCCCGAAGCGCGATGTAAAGAGCCGTGAGCGCTCGGACGTCGCGCTGGTCGATCGTCGTGGAAACCTTGGCAAAGTCCGAGTAGGAAGGACGCGTGCGCGTCTTTGCTTGGGCTGGCCTCGGGGCCATGGCGGCGTGTCTCGGCGCATTCGCATGCTCGAGCGCGGCCACTGGGCTCGGCGTCGTGCCTGCGACGGGCATCACCGTGCGCGCGCAAGACCTCACCGCGGGCGTCGGATGCGGCACGGGACCGGGTCAGGTCTACAAATATGCCGCCGTCCTCGCCGATCCGCGTGTCGGACGCGTCTACGACTGCTTCGCCGACGCGGCGTTCGTGAATCTGCCTTCGACGAGCGATGCCGGCGCGTACTCCGTACAGATTTTCATCTACGACAAGACCGCGTACGACGCGAACGCCGACTTCATCGAGAGCGCGGCAGGAGCCTCGAACGCGATCGACGCGCTCTCGCTGGTCCCCGCCACGTGGACGACCTCGTGCACCGCCACGCAGACCTTGAACATTCAAACCGTCGCCGAATGTCTGCCTCGCACCGCCGGCGGCACGGGC
>JAICXU010000560.1 GCA_025934595.1 Polyangiaceae bacterium
CTGGCGCTTGCGAACGTCGCGGCCGAGCAAAAATTCGCGAGCCGCGTGCAGCGTGGGCACCGCCTCGGAGGTCGGAGGGCCATCGTAGCCACACGCGGCGCAGCGCAGCTCGTCGGGCGACGCGAGCCGTGCGGGCGCGGGCTTTCCGCAGCGCGGGCAGATCGTGACGAGCACGAATCCGAGCTTAGCGTGAGACGGTCTTCGGGAAGCTCACAACCTCACCGCCGCCGAATTTGCGATCGGGATGTATGTCGAGGAAGATCGACTTCGATGTCACGAAGAGCTCGGGCCCGAGCTCGGCGAGATCGTCCATCACGACGTGCGCGATGCCGCCCCTCTTCGAGACGAGCGCGACCTTGCCGTCGAAGGAGAAAAAGACATCATCGTCATCGATCGCAAGGGCGGCGATCGTTTCGTTTTTGCTCTCCGGCCAGGGCGTGGGGAGCTCGAAGATCGTGCGTGTCTCTCCGCTCGCGAGGTCGGTACGTTCGATGCTGCGATCCAGCCCGCAGTAGAGCGCGGCGTCGTCGGCGGCGATCGCATGGCACAGCCCGGAGGCGACTCGCACGACTTTTCCGTCGCGTTCGATTCGGAAAACTCCGTTTCCGTCGTGGTCGGCGCCGGCCACGAAGATGTCGTCGCCTCGTGCGGTGACGAGCGAGAGATACGAGAAGGGGACGCGAATCGGCTGTTTTTCTCCCGAAAAAAACACGATCGCTTCGAACGGCGAGCTCGTGCCGCACACGACGTTGCCGCGCGCGGAGGCCGCGAGATCGAGCACCCACTCTTTTTCGTCGAGCCTCGCGACCCGCGTCGCATTGCCGCCGCGAATCGGCGCGGAGAAGAGATCGCGGCCCGTCGAATAAAAAACGGCGTCGTCGCTCGAGCCGATCGCGGTGACGATTCCGTCCACTTCGGTAAGTGTGTCGACCTTCGTTTCTTCGAGCTTCGATCGATCGACGGTGCCGCTGTTCGGCCAGAACATGTCGTCGCCTCGGATGGTGAACGTCGGGACGTCTTTCAACAGCAAGTCGACCTTGCCCGTCTTGACGCAGAGCGCGCGTACGTCGACGCGCACCGAATCGGCGCCATTCTTCAAGATCGCGAGATTGCCGACCGGTGAGCCGTAGACGCGTTCGACGGTGCCGACGAATTCGGGCGTCGCCCCGTCGAGGAAGGCGCGCATTTCTTTGCCGACGAGGGTCGCCGCCGAAAACGTGGGTGGTGACGATTTGCCCATTTTTCCCGGGAATTCCGTGCGAACGCCGAATTCGAATTCGTAATCGCCGTCGTCACCGGCGATCGGGTGGCCGATGCATTCCCCGTCGCGCGTCATGGCGATCGCATAACGAACGGAGTCGTCGAGGGGCCGCTCGATGCGTTCGAGGAGCGGCGTGATCGCGGAAAGCAAAATGAGGCAACCGATCGGAACGACGACGGCCACGATCGGCGCGAGCTTCGCTGCGCCGCTTGCGATCTCTCGCGTGCTCGTGACCTCGCGCGAAAGGGACAGGGCATAGTCCGACGCGTCATCGGTCTCGCGCTTTTCGAGCGTCGCGATGACGCGGGCGTCGGCGAAATTGTCGGTGCCGCAGAAGCCGCAACGCACGAACGCTCCGCCCGCTGCAAGATCTCCTCCGCAGACGCGGCACATGGCCGGATCGCCCACGCGTGCCGGTGGAACGGCCGCACAAGCCGCGCGCAGCTGTTTCTGCGCGCGCTTGATCGCTGCGTAGCCGAAGCCGCCGATCGCCCACAAGAGCGCGAACGTGAAGCACGCCATGACGACGGCGGCGGCGCTCGGATGCGGACCGCTCGAAGCGAACGATCGCCGAATCGCGCCGAAAAACACCGCGTCGCAAGGGAGGCTCGCGACGAAGAAGATCGCCGCGAAGAGCTTGGCGCCGCCACGCGTGAGCGCCTCTTGCCGCGAGGCCGAGACCTGTCTCGCGCGTGCGTCTTGCGCGATCAGATGGTCGCGAGCGGCGCGAAGGATCGGCTTCGCATCGTCAGCGGGCGGACCCGAGTATCCGCACGCGTCGCAACGAATCGCATCGGGGGTCGCCAAGCTCGCGCGCGCCGGCTTGCCGCACCTCGAGCATCGCGTGACGAGCATGCCCGCGCGTTACTCGCCGCCGCAGAGCTTTTCGACGATGAACGACGCGACGTCGGAGGGTTTGGTGCCGGTGCCGAAGCCGGCGTCGAATCCGAGCTCGAGCGCGAGCTTGTGATCGATGCGCGGGCCGCCGAGCAGGAGCACTACTTTGTCACGAAACCCCTTTTTTTTGGCCCGATCCACGAACGCGCCCGCGTTCTCCTTGTGGACGTTTCGCTGCGTGATGATTTGGCTGATGAGGATCACGTCGGCCTTCAGAGCGAGCGCGCGCTCGGCGAGCTGATCATTTTCGACCTGCGCGCCCAAGTTGTAGGACTCGAAGCCTTTGTAGCTCTCGAGCCCTTTGTCGCCGGCGTACCCTTTGTAGTTGAGGATCGCGTCGATGCCGACCGTGTGCGCGTCGCTTCCAGTGCATGCGCCGACGACGACGATCTTGCGATGCAGCTTCTTCTTGATGCGCTCTTCGATCTGCTCGCGTGTCAGAGCTTCCGTACGTACTTCCGGAACCTCGATCTGCGAGACGTCGACCGAATGCTGCGAGTGACCGTAGACGACGAAGAACGAATAGCCCTTCGCGCATTCTTCCATCGTCGCGACGAGCGGCTCGTGCAGGCCGTGCGCTTCTGCGAAATGCTTCGCCGCCTCGCGCGCCTTCGCACCCGGCACGATGGCCAAGACGAACGACATCTGCACCATGCCGTCGCCTTCGCGGTCGCCATACGCTTTCAGCGCGCGATCTTTGTTCTGAGGAGGGTGGGTCATGTGCCGACCGCCTTTCCTTCGAGCGCGCTCAAAATGGGGTTTTTATAGCCCCTCTCACGATCGACGACGCCTTTGTATCCCTTGCCGCCGGTGCGCGTGCGCTTCACGTCCGCGAATGCGCCTTGCCCGATCGCGTCCCAGATCGAGTCGCGCTTCACTTGTCCGAGGAGCTCGTGCGCTTCGTCGAGGACCTGCTTCGCGCGGCTCGCGATCTTGCCGTCCTTCTTGAACTCGATCTCGTCGCCGAGCGACTTGCACGCGTTGAACACGTACTTCGTCGCTTTGAGCGAGAGGTAGCGATCCATGAGCATCGGATTGTGGATCGACTCGGAGAACATGCCGAGGAGCTCGATCGATTGATTCGTCGTCACGCCGACGAGGCTGAACATCGCGTCGTGCACGTGCGCGAAGAAGATGTCGCCGACTTTGTGCTTCGTCGGCGGCATCCATTTGATGGGATGGCGATCGAAGATTTGGCGAATGAGCTGCGCTTGCGAGAGCTCGGTGAGGAAGCTGTCACAGATCCACGGATTGATCTCGTACGCATGGCCGAGGCCCATTTGCTCTTCTTTTAAGCCGGCGCGGAGCGCGAACGCTTCGTTCACGAATTGGCTCGCGAGCACGGTGTGCGCTTTCTCCACGGCATCCGCGGTCGTGAGGTAGTTGTCCTCGCCGGTGTTGATGACGATGCC
>JAICXU010000162.1 GCA_025934595.1 Polyangiaceae bacterium
GAGCGCGCCGCGCGCCAAAATTCCGAACTCGCCGTCTTGTCCTTCGGGGATCGCGATCGACAGCTCGCGCACGCGTGCAATCGGCTGGAATCCGCACTGCTTCTCGACCTCGTCGGCGCCGAGGCTCGCGACGAACGGCGCGAGGGGAGCCGCGAGCGGCGAGTCGTTCAGCGCTGCGACATCGACGGTCGCGACCAAGAACGCGTCCGAGGGTATCGCGCTCGCCGTCGTGTTTTTGTCCGACGACGGCGCGCGACCGAATGCAAAAAAAAGCGCCGCCGAGAGCGCCAGGACGGCGACGAGAATCAGGGCGTTTCGCTTTCGAGTCGTCACGGTGAGGTCCTTCGGACTAGCATGTCGATCGGACGGCCACGCTCATGTTCTTGGGGTTGGGAATCGTTGCGCTCGTCGTGGTGATCGTGCTCGTCGGTGGCGCGATGCTCATCGGCGCACGTCATGCGCGCGAAGAAAATGGGCCCGAGAGCGAGCCCACGGATTTCGTGGCTCCCACGAGCTCGGGTCGGTACGCGTGGCGCGGAACGAGCGAATCCACCGGCGAGTTCAAGGCCCGCGTCGAGCAGGAAAATACGGACGAAAAATCATCCGAGAGCGCCGGCGGAAAGAAATAATCACGCGTCGGCGGGATCGCTTCCGCGTCGCCCGCCGTTCGTGCGACGACCTTCGGGGCGCATGAAATCGCGTCGATCGTCGCCCGCGCGTCGATCGCTGTCGACGCGACGATCTTGCGAGCGTCCGTTTTGGCCGCGCGTGGCCAGGGAGATCGAGGACGAAGAGCCGCGAAACGAAAGCCGGTTGGATGCGCGCATGCGTCGACCATCCGCCGAGCCGATCGAAAGGGCCAAGTTTTCGGCGCGGGTCAGCCCTTCACGCCGCCCGCGGTGAGGCCCGACACGAGATGGCGTTGCGCGTAATAGAAGAGGGCCATCACGGGCAAGCTCACGACGATCGCGCCGGCCGCGAAAATTCCCCACGCCGCGCCGTGCTCACCGACGTACCGCTGCAAAACGACCGGCAACGTGAACGCGCTTTCGCGCGAGAGGAGCGTCGCGGCCAAAATGAACTCGTTGTACGCGCTCATGAACGCGTAGAGCGCCGTCACCGCGATCGCAGGGCGCGCCGCCGGCAAAACCACGCGCCAAAAGGCTTCCGTTCGCGTCGCGCCGTCGACCATGGCCGCTTCTTCGATGTCGACCGGGATCGCGAGAAACGCTCCGCGCAGCTGGAAGATCGCGAACGGCACCGCCGTCGATGCGTACACGAGCACGAGGCCCGCGCGCGAATCGAGCAAGTGCAGCGCATCGAGCAAGAGATAGAGAGGCACCGCCGACGCGACGGCGGGAAACATTTGCGTCGCGAGCAGCGTGCGCATTCCGGTCTTCGCGCCCACGAAATCGAAGCGCGCGAGCGCGTAAGCGGCGGGAATCGCGACGCCGATCGCGGTGACTGCGGTCGCGACCGCGACGATGATCGAGTTCGCGAGCTGACGGCCGAAGAGCCACGCGCGCGCGGAGCTCCCTTTGCCGAGCAAGGCGTGAAAATTCCAGAGCGACGGATGCGTAGGCAAGGGCAGCGCGCCGTGCGACGTCGAGATGCCGCCCGGCGAGAGCGCGATGGAGACGACCCAGAGGAGCGGATAGAGCGCGAAGAGAACGGCCGCGATCAAGAGCGCGTGGATCACGCCCGACTCGAGAAATTCCAGCCGATTTCGCTCCGAGCGCGAGGCGTTGCTCATGTGATGCCCTCTTCGCTGCCGGCCACCTTGCCGAGAAGGCGCGTGCCGCCGAGCAGCAAAAAGAAAATCAAAACTGCGTACGCGGCCGCGTAGCCGTATTGCGCGTCGCGTGTGAATGCCCAGCGGTAGGCGTCGCTCACGAGGATGTCGGTCGAGTCGTCGGGCTCGCCGCCGGAGACGAGGAAGACGACGTTGAACATGTTGAACGTCCACACCGCGCCGAGCACGACGGCAGGAAGGAGCGTCGGCTTCAAGAGCGGCAGTGTGACTTTGAAGAAGCGTTGCAGGCGCGTGGCGCCGTCGACCTCGGCTGCTTCGAGCACGTCCTTCGGGATCGAGGTGAGCGCCCCGAGCGTCACCACCATCATGAACGGAAATCCGAGCCACACGTTCGTCGCCACGTTCGCCGCGAACGCAGTCGAGAAATGGGAAAACCACGACACGGGCTCCGCGCCGAGAGCTTTCAAGATCGCGTTCACCGCGCCGAACTGCCGATGAAACATTCCTTTCCACGCGAGCGCCGTCACGTACGAAGGCACCGCCCACGGCAGGATCAACAAAACCCTATAAATTGCCTTGAATCGTAACAGCGGACGCGACAGCGCCACGCCGAGCACGAGGCCGATCGCGACGTGGAGCGTCACGTTCGCGAGCGTCCAGAGCACGGTCACGAGGAGCGTCAGATAGAACGAGCCGTGACCGAGCAGCGGACCGCCGCGCGCCGTGAGAATGCGCACGTAGTTCGTCATGCCGACGTAGAGAGGATGCGTCTCGGTGCCGGCGAAGAACGATGCAAGCGCGCCCGCGGCGAGCGGCACGATGACGAGCGCGAAGATGACGATCGCCGCGTGCGCGACATACCGATAGGCCGGCATCGACTTGCGCACGGCAACTCGGAAGCTCGGATTCTGCGCGCGACGTACGGCATAGAACGCGAGCCCGAGCAAGATCGCTCCGAGCGCGACGAGGAGCGGCGCAGGTGAGGGCGGCGGAGGCTGCGGCCTCATCGCATCGGCGAATCGTGCCGCGGCTTCTTCGAGAGCGTCGACGGATTTCGCGTCCCCTCGCAGGACCTTCACGATCGCTTGGTTCGCAGGAACCCACGCCGCGCGCATCGCGGGTGAGGTCGGCATCGGAACCGCGGCCCGGGCCGCATCATGAAATGCCTTTAATTTGAGGTCGCTTGCGATCAGGTCGTTTTGCCAAACGTCGCTGCGTGCGACGACTTGTTGACCGAGCCCCGCGCGCAGCAACGCCGAGTCTTCGCCGGCGAGGTACCTCGCGAAGGCGCGCACCTCTTCGCGCTCGGCGCCCGTCGGCGAGAGCATCACGCCTTCCACGGTGAGCAGCGGCTTCATTTCGCCGTGCGTGGAGGACGACGCCGCCGCTTCGATCGGCGGCAGCGGAATCACGTGATACGAGACCGTGCCCTCGAGCTCGCTCATCATCCACGGCCCATTGATCGCGGTCGCAGCATGACCTGACGCGAAGAGACGCGTGACGAGCGCGCCATCGGGCTCGACGGGAACGACGCGCGCGAGAGTGAGATCGCGCACGAAGTCGATCGACTTCGCGGCCGCCTCGCCTTGGAACGCGAAGCGTCCCCGGTCGTCGAGCATCCGACCACCGAACGCATAGAGGAACGGCGCGTGAAAAAAGGAGTTCGGCGCTTCGTACGCGAGCGGATAGACGTCGTCCGGCAGCGATGCGCGCAAACGGCTTATTTCCTCGATGGATTTCGGATCGCTCTTCACGAGCGCGTCGTTCACGTAGAGCGCGAGACACTTGTTCGTGAGCGGCACCGCATAGCGCACGCCGCCGAGCGTCACCGCGTCGACCGACGTCTTGTCGTACGCACCGACCTCGGCGTCCGGCAACGCATCGCCGACGGGGGCCACGAGACCGTCGCGCAAATACACACCGAGGCGCTCGTTCGCGTCGATGAAGAGATCAGGACCGTGTGCGCGCGGGATCGCGGCGCCGAGCTTGGAGCTGTACGCGTCGAACGGAATGGAAAGCAGATCGACCGTGACGCCGGGATGCTGCTCTTCGTAGCGCCGTGCGAGCAGCTCGATCGCGCTCTCTTCGCGACCACGATACGCGTGCCAGAGGACGATGCTCTTCGCGGGCTCTCCGCAGCCCGGAATCGCGATCGCGCAGATCGCACAAAACAGCAGGAAAATGGCTCTATTTCGCATCGAGCGCGAGGCCCGTTTTCGGATCGAAGAGATGCGCGGAGCCGGGCGTGACCGCGAGCGGGATCGAATCGCCGCTTTTTGCTTTGCGTGCCTCGTCGGCGTCGAGCCTCGCGATGACGCGGGGGCCGCTCGCCGTGAGCCACCCGTGCGCGATCGCTTCGAAGCCGAGCGCCTCGATGATTTCGACGTGCAGATTCCCGGCGATCGGTTGACCCTCCTCGGCTCGCACGAGGTCATGGGGGCGCACTCCTGCCCGCACGGTGCGGCCTTCGGTGAGCGCGGCGCCGAATCGCTCTTCTCCGATCGCGATGCGCGCGCCTTCGCCGATCGCGAGCCAGCGATCGCCTTCTTTCTCGAGCTTCGCGTCGAAGAAGTTCATCTGCGGCGAGCCGAGAAATCCGGCTACGAACTCCGATCGCGGCCGTTCGTAGACGTCGAGCGGAGTCCCTTTTTGCTCGACGACGCCTCCGTTCATGACCCACAAGGTGTCGGCGAGCGTCATCGCTTCGACTTGATCGTGCGTGACGTAGAGCGTGGTGGCGCGGAGCTGATCGTGATTGCGCCGAATCTCCACGCGGACCTCGGCGCGGAGCGCGGCGTCCAAATTCGAGAGCGGCTCGTCGAACAAAAAAATCTGCGGGCGGCGCACGATTGCCCGTCCCATCGCGACGCGTTGCTTCTGACCTCCCGAGAGCTGCTTCGGCATGCGGTCGAGGAGCTCTCCGAGCGAGAGCATTTTGCTGGCTTCGCGGACGCGCTCGTCGATGTCCTTGTCGCTCGTTTTCCGCAATTTCAAGCCGAATGCGAGGTTCTCGCGCACCGAGAGATGCGGGTAAAGCGCGTAGCTCTGGAACACCATCGCGACGTCGCGATCGCGCGGAGGCGCATGCGTGACGTCGCGCTCGCCCAGATGAATCGTGCCTTCGTCGAGCTCTTCGAGGCCAGCGACCAAACGAAGCAGCGTGCTCTTTCCGCATCCACTCGGCCCGACGAGCACGGCGAACGCGCCTTCTTCGATGTCGAGATCGACGCCGCGAAGAATCGGATTTTGTCCGAACGATTTTTTTGCGCCGCGGACCGAGCAACGAAGCTTCCTCTTCGGAGCGGTGGCGGGCGCGCTGACCTCGCTCGACGCGGACGCGACGGATACCGACGTCGAAAGCTGTTCGTGCGGCAGGGTCATGGCGAAAAAATGCGGCGGATCAGAATACGGCCGCGGCATCCGAGACCGTTGACATTCCCGCCGTCCATGGCAGAAACGGTCACTCACCCGTGAGGTACGTCGCGCGCGCCCTGATTTCCAGCGTTTTGTGCGCTCTCGCGATTTCCGCAGGCGCGTGCGGCAGCTCGGACGGGGCCACGCATGGCGCGTCGCTGGGCGGACCGGGAACCGATTCGGACGGCGGCTCGTCCGTACCGGGCGACGCCGGTGCAGGCCCGACTTCGGACGCAGGATCGATCCCGAAGCCCGCGTGCGATCGCGCTTCGCAAACGAAAGCTGCGCCGACCTCCTTGTACGACGGGCTCGTCGCGGATCTCGCATCGCTCGGCGGTGCCGACCGTCAGACGCGCGCCGACAAGTTCATCGCCGACGTGAAAGCGCAAGGCGGCACGCCGCTGCAAGACGCCGGCAAAGATCGCGTCGTGTTCGTCGTCGAAGGCGCGCCGGCGAACGGGAGTTGGTCGGTGGGCGGCTCGTTCCGCAACGCCGACTGGACGCAAAACACGTTGCCGATGACGCCCATCGAAGGCACCGATCTCTGGATCGCCGACACGACCGTTTCTCGCGCTACCGAGTACGCGTACAAATTGCTCGACGGCACGGATCCCTCGGGATTCGTCGAGGATCCGCTGTCGAAGAACATCGCGTGGGACGGCATCAATCACAACGACGTCGGCTTCTTCAACTCGCTCTTCTTCGTCGAAGACGGAGATAAAACGAAGGGTCGTCTCGTTCGCTACGGAATGGTGCACTCCACCGAGCTCGACGACGATCGTCCCGTCTACGTATACCTGCCGGCGAAATACGACGACGGGACGTGCGATCCGCTTCCGCATTTGCTCGTGCACGACGGCAACGAGTCGCTCACCCGCGGCGACTTCATGGGCGCCGCCGACACGGAGTTCGCTGCGCATCCGAACGAAGCGGCGATCCTCGTGTTCGTCGGGTTGCCGAATCAAGACGTGCGCATGTCGCAATACACGTTCGGCGCGAGCACCACGGGCGATCAATACGGCGATTTTCTTTTGCACGATTTGGAGCCGAAAATCGCGGCAGATTATCGCGTGTGCGCAAAAGCCGACGACACCGGTCTCTCCGGCGCGTCGCTCGGCGGCCTCATCTCGACGTATCTCGCGTTCCGCGATCCGGGCACGTGGGGATACGACGGCGCGCAAAGCGCATCGCTCTTCTGGGATTCGAACGCGGAGATCACGCGCGCGTCCGCCGATCCGATGGTGCCCGTCCGTTTTTACTTCGACAACGGCATCCCCGACGGCACGTGCGGCTCCGACGACAACTGCCAACCGACGCGCGACATGGTCGCAGCGTTGCAGGCGAAGGGCTATCCGACCGTCACACACGTGGAGGAAAATCTCGCCGTCCACGACTGGCCGTATTGGCGCGATCGCTTTCCGAGCATGCTCGCCGCGTTCCGCGCCGGCCGCACGACCGCGTGCGCGAAGTAAGAAAATTCGGCGCAACTCGGCGAATTTTAGATGTATTATGCAGCCTTCGGCCGCGCCGTCCGAAATCCCGCCGCGTCGAGAACGCGATCGGCGGAATGGCGCAGGACCCGCCCGCGCGCGCACGCGCCCATCTTTTCGATGAGCCCGGCTTGCCGAATCGCGTTCACGTAGGCGCCTACGCGCGAAGGCTCGGGTGCGAGACCCGCGCCGCCGCGAACGACGAAATCTTCGTTGAGCTTTTCGTTTCCGGGAATCGCGCCGACGATCAGCATCGGCCTTCCCGCCGCCATCGTCTCGCTCACGGTGAGACCACCGGCCTTGCCGACGACGACGTGCGCGTGAGCGACGCGCGCCGCC
>JAICXU010000693.1 GCA_025934595.1 Polyangiaceae bacterium
CCATGATCGAGTGTTGCGGGTTCACGCCCAAATTCGTGGGAAAAAGGCTCGAATCGACGACGTAGAGATCCTTCACGTCGTGCGTCGAGAAGTCGAGGCCGACGACGCTCGAGCGCGGATCGGGCCCCATGCGCCCGGCGCCGAAAAGATGCGTCGCGATGAGCGAGTAAGCGCGAGGATCGAGCGGACCGTTCTCGACGAGCCGCACTTGATCCGGCGACGTGATGACGCTCGGCACTCCGAAGACGCCGGGCCACACCTCGCGGGCGCCGGCGGAGAAGAGCATCTCGCAGATGAGCGCGAGAGCTTCGCGCGCGATCTTCATGTCGTCCTCGGTCGGCGTGTAGACGACCTTGTCGCGACCGAAGAGCGTTTGGCTCACGATGCCCTCGGCGCGCATGCGAACTTGCACCGCCCACACGGCGGTGTTCTTCAGCGCCGCGAGACGGTCCATGAGCGCGCCGCCGATCCCCGGAATGCGCGCGGACGCGAGCTCGGGCGGCATCGAGATCGTCTCGAGCTTGAAGCGTCTCAATTTTCGGAAGTGGATGCTCTCGGCGCCTTGCGTCGCGCCGAAGTGCATGTCGACGCGCTCGTCGAATCGTCCGCCGACGCCGACGCCGGGATGCACTTGGAAGTGCAAGCCGAGGTGACTGCTGCGGACGCCGCTACGCCGCAAAATTCCGGGCGTTTGAATGGTGCTCGCCGCGACGAACACGCCGAGGCGCGCGCGCAGAGTGACCTTCGCGTTCTTCGCGCGGGCGAGCACGCCGACCGCGCGCCCTCTTTTCACGATCGCTTTCGACACGCGACACGACGTGTAGATGCGCGTGCGTCCCGTCGCGAGCGCCCACGGAACGTACGTGACGTTCATGCCTTGTTTCGCCGCGCTCGGGCATCCTTGGAGACATCGTCCCGAGCCTTTGCAGCCGGAGTCGTAACGCCGCATCGGCGCCGCTTCGTAGCCGCGCTTGTGCGCTTCGTCGATGAAGCGGCGGTTGTTTCCGCCGAGCACGGCATCGGCGACGGCGGAGACGTGGAGATCTTTTTCGATCGCATCGAACTGAGGCTCGAGCGACTTCATCGTGAGCACTCCGCCGAGACCGAATCGCTCGCGCCAATCATCGATGACGTCCTCGGGCGTTCGCCACGCGATCGCGGAGTTGACGACGGTGCTTCCGCCGACGCATCGACCTTGCAAAAGAGGGATGAAGCTCCGTCCCTCGATCGCCTGCGCGCCTTCGTCGCGCATCAAGCGTTCGAACGCGTTCGCGATCTCCGGCTTGAAATCGCGAGTCTTCGCCCACGCGCCTTCTTCGACGATCCCCACGGAAAATCCGGCTTTCGCGAGCGTGTGCGCGGCGACCGCGCCCGCCGCTCCCGATCCGATGACGACGAAATCATGCTCTTCGTCGACGTCTTTCGTCAGCGCATCGCCGTCGACGACGGCGCCTTCGGGAAGATCCTCGTCCGGAAATTTTTTCCCGGCCTCGTGGGCCGAATCGAGCGACGGAGCATCAGGCGACGTGGGCACGGCTCTCTCCTTTCACGAGATTCGAGACGAGCGACGCGGCATGCGCTTCGGGCTCGGGCAACATCACCGCGCGCGCAACGGGATGCGCGCCGAACACCATCGCTACGTGCACCTTGATGAGGAGCACGAGCTGCCGCACGGCGTAGATGCGGCTGTAGGCGAGCGCCTCGATCGCTTTCTGTCGATCGGCGAGATCGAGCGAGCGGAGCGTAGCGAAGCGCCCGAGAACGAAGATCGGCGCGAGCATGCAGAAGAGGATGCCGAGGCGCAGCGCGAACGCGACTCGCCCCGACGATCGCGCGATGAGCTTTTCGAAATAGCCGCGCACGTCGAGATCTTCCGCGCCGACGGAGAGCTCCGCGTGCGAATTCTTCGGGAAAATGGCGCGCGCTGCCGCGTCTACGGTGTCGAGCTCGAGGCGTGTCATCGCTTCCTCTTCTTGGTCATGGTCCTCGTCGCCGTCTTCGTCGGCATCGCTGTCGTTGTCGTCGGCCTTGTCGCAGTCACCGTCTTGCTCGGCATCCCGATCGCGGCCGTGGTCTCGGTCTTTTTTCGCTTCCGCCCCTCGGGCAAGTGCTTCGCTCGCCACACCCGGTCGACGCCGTCGAGCACCGAACGCACCATCGCGCGCGCTTCGTTCGCATTTCCCGCGCGAACGAGATCCATGACGAACGGATAGAACGCGATCGACTCGGCTGGATTTTCATAGAGCGCGGCGACGAGCGCCGGTTGCTCGTCGGGGAACCGCGCGAACGTGTTCAAGAGCAGCTCGAGCCCGACGTTACCTGCCGCTAGCACGACCGCGCGCTGGAACGCGATGTCACCGCGCGCGAACGCGAGCGCATCGTGGGGACGCGACGTTTGCGCGGCGGCGGCTTCTTCCATCGCATCGAGATCGCGCGTCGTGTGACGCTCGGCCGCGAGCGCGACGGCCTCTGCGGCGAGGATGCGTCGCACCTCGAGCATCGCCGTGAGAAGCTCGCGCCACGCCGGATTTTCCGGCTGAATGCGCGAGCCGAGGAGAGCGGCCAGCGTCTCGAGCCCTGCCCTTTCGCGCCACGACTCCACCATCGTTCGCGCGCCATGACGCGTGACGATGAGACCCCACGTCTCGAGACGTGCGAGCGCGGCGCGCAGCGTGAGCCGATTCACGCCGAGCTGCAGCGCGAGCTCGCGTTCCGACGGCAGCGTGGATCCCGGCGCAAAGCGACCCGACAGGATCTCGTCCCGCAATCGATCGGCGACGGCGTCCATCACGTTCGACCGGACGATCGGCTCCAAAGGCGCGGTTTCCATGACTGGTTCAACCAGTTAACCATTCAACCAATTCGCGCGCAATCGATTTCGTTCTCG
>JAICXU010000409.1 GCA_025934595.1 Polyangiaceae bacterium
AAAGTCGAGCGTTACGTCACGACGCGCCCGCACGAGGCGGCGGCGCTCGCGGAGCTCGGTGTGACGACGGAGCTAGCGGCTCCGCTCACGCGTTACGCGGGCGAGGGAGACCCGATGATGAGCGCGATCCGATTCATGCAGGGCGCCAAGTTGCTCACGGCCGCGCACGGCGGCTGGACGTCGGGAGCGGCGCCGGTGAAACACGCGACTGCGACCGTCAGCGTGCCCGCGCACGGGGAATTACGCCTTTTCGTGATGGTCCACGGCGCTTCGCCGGTCACGGGCATGGTCGGCGGCAAGGCCATCGGCGACGCGACGGTGCGAGAAAAGGACGTCGTCGCGTTCGAAATCGGATCGGCGGGCGCGCCGAAAGCCAAGGTCGACCTCGTTTCGGGCGCGGGCATCGCCGCCTTCTGGATCGTCCCGGAGATTGACCCCCGGCGGCCCTCGCCATAAAAGGGAATCCTCGAGGAAATTCACGTGGCCGAAGATCAAAAAGAAACCAGCGACGCATCGGACGCCAAAGCGTCCGCCGCCGAAAAATCGGCCGAAACGTCCGTCGAGCCGGCCGCGACCGAGAAGACGGCAGAGGAAAACGCCGAAGAGTCCGCGTGGGACGCCGCTGGCGGCGCCATGGACACGGCGAAGGAAGGCGCGGCCAAAGACGCCGAGAAGGGCCTTTCGCCGGAGGCGATTCAAAAGCGGCTCGATGCCCTCGGCGGTGAAAGCGAAGACGATCGCGCCGCGCGCGAGGAAGAAGAGAGGCTCGCCGCGCGCCGCGAGAAAATGAAGTCGAAGAAGGGCCGCGGCAAGAGCGGCCTTCGCTCGGCAGCCTCGAAACGACTTACGGATATCGGCACCAAGGCCCCGGCAAAAAAGAAGAAAAGGTCGGCGTCACCGTATTCGGCGATCGCGACGAGCGACGACATCGAGGGTGATGCGCTCCTCGAAACCGCGGCCCGGGTCAACAAGTGGCTCCAGGCCAACAGCAAGATGACCGGGATCGTGATCGGGGTGATGGTCCTCGTCGCGATCGGCGCCGGCGGCTGGTTCTACATGCAGCACAAAAAGGACATCGCCGCATCGACGACGCTCGACCAAGCCGTCGCCGACGTGAACGGACGCATCGGCGATCCCGACAAGATCGAGGACGAAGATCGACCGAAGGACACGACGCCCATCTTCAAGACGGTCGCCGAGCGCCAAGACGCCGCGCTCTCGAAGTTCCGTGAGGTCACCGCGAAATATCCAGGAACGGGCGCGGCGTATCTCGCGCGTCTCTCGGAAGGCTCGCTTCTCCTCGACAAGCACGACATTCCCGGCGCCATCGCCGCGTACATGGACGTGAAAGATTCACCGCTCGCGAAGGTCGACGTCGAGGTGCACGGTCGCGCGCTCGAAAATCTCGGGTTCGCATACGAGCTCAAGGCCGACGAGGGCGACACCGCGTCGTATAGCGATGCGCTGAAGACGTTCCACGAGCTCGAGAACACCGACGTCTCCGGCTTCCAGGAGCTCGGCGAATATCACCAGGCGCGCATCTACGAAAAACAAGGCGACAAGGCTCGCGCCGAAGAGCTCTTGAAGAAGGTCTACGAGGCGGCGACGAAACCCGGCGAGCAGCACCCGTATCCATATCTCGAGAACCTCGCCGAGGACCGCCTTCGTGCGCTCGATCCCACCGCGCTCCCGCCGAAGCGAGCGGGCGCGCTCGGTGGACCGATGGGCAATCAGATGAGCGAAGCGCAAATGCGACAGCTCATCGAACAAATGAAAAAGCAGCAGGGGCACGGCGAGCACGGCGGCGGACCTCCCGGACAATGACCGGCGCCCGAAAATTCGTGGCGATCGCGCTGGCGTGCGGCTTGTCGGCGTGCGCCCGCGGCGAGAGCGCCGACGATCGCGTGAATCCGGAGACGCCGCTCTGGTACCACCGGCCGAGCGGCGCGATGCAAGTCGTCGTCGATCGCAAGCTCACCGCGGAATCGCGCAAAGTGGGTGAGGACTACGAACGCGGAAAGGCCGAGATCGATCCGGTGCATGGTCGCGTGTTCTGTGGATCGGCCGATCACGGTCTCTATGCGATGCGCGCAGGCGACGGCTCGACGCTCTGGCGGTTCGAAACTCTGAGCTACGTGCAGAGCGAGCCGTATTACGACGCCGAGCTCGACATGGTGTATTTCGGCTCGCACGACGGCGCGCTCTACGCGGTTCATGCGTTCGATGGATCGCTCGCATGGCGGTTTTTCACGGGCGCCGAGGTCGCGCGCAGGCCGGCGCGAAATGGCGACACGCTGTACGTGATGAACGCGTCCGACCAGCTCTATGCGATCGATCGCAAGACGGGCGCGTTGAAATGGCAAGCGCATCGCACGCCCGCGCTCGGAATGGAAATCGCGGGATACGCGGGCGCCGCGTACGCGTTCGGAAAGGTGTATACTGCATATTCCGACGGCCACGTGATCGCATACGACGCACGCACGGGCGACGAACGTTGGACACCCGTGGACCTCACGGCCGATGCCGAGCAAAACTCCGGCGGAGTCGCGCCGCGCTATCTCGACGTCGACACGACGCCGATCCCGGACGACATCAGCGGCTCCGGTGTCGTGTACGTCGCGAGCTACGCGGCAGGTGTCTATGCGCTCGACGCCGAAACGGGCGCGCGCGTATGGTCGAACGACAAAGCGACCGGTGTGACCGAGCTCACGCTCTGGACCGAGCCGGCGCACAAACCGAATCCGAACGGTCCCGACAAAGACGGCCCGATGGAACCGGCGCGAAAAATTCTCCTCGCGTCGAGCGGACCGACCGGGCTCTGGGCGCTCGATCCGACGACGGGGCGCAAGCTCTGGAGAAATCCGGTCCCCGAAGGCGGAGTCACGGCGCCAGTGCCTTTCGCGGGCGCGATCTTGGTCGGCACGACGCGCTACGGTTTGTTCTTGATGTCACCGCGAAATGGCCGCGTCATCGACGCGATCGATCTCGGGAGCGGCTTCGCGCAAACGCCGGCCGCGTTCGGTCTCCGTGCATATGCCGTGACGAACTTCGGAACGCTCATCGGCGTCCAAGTTTCGCCGCCGCTCTGAATCAGTGACGACGACTCGCGCCTGACGTGATGTCGGGCGGCGTCGTCGTCGTTTGCACGGGCGTCGGGATCGGCGGCGGCGCGGTCGCCGACGCAGTGCTGGCTCGGAGGGCCGTGGGCTGCGCCTTCGGCTTTTTGATTTTCGGCGCTTGCGGCAAGGCCGTTCCGTGCGCGCTCGGCGCTCCCGCATCGACGATGTCCTTTCCGGGCTCGACCGTCGTCGTCGCGGGCGGACGTCGCGCGGGCTTCCAAGCATCGGTCGAATGGCAGTCCTCGCAGCTCGTTTGGAAATTCGCGTGGCCGGGGAACGTGGACGTCGCGCGGTCGTCGGCATGACACGAGATGCAATCGGTTTTCGTGTTCTTGAACGTGCGCGGATCTCCGCGATGACACCAAAAGCACTTCACCTGATTTTCTTTTCCTTCGAGCGCTTCGTCTTGCGCCGCCTTCAGATGGGCGCCGGTCAGCACGTACCAGGGATGATCGACGCGCCACGGATGCCACGACGTTTGCGTGTGACACACGCCGCACGAATCGGGGCGCGCGTTCGGATGCGGCGGTCTCGTCGTCTCGTCGAACTCGGGCGTGTGGCAATCCGCGCATCGCGTCGGATCTTGTGATGCGTGCACGTCCGCGGTCGCGCTCGTCGACCTCGCATTGCAAGCGAGCAATGCCGCGACGCCCACCGCGCACGAGAAAAAAAGGCTAAAAGCGCTCTTCATGGAAGCTCATTCCGAGACGGGCACACAGTGGCGCGAGCGTTCGCGCGAGCCCGTGCGGTCCGCAGAAAAAAACGTCGACGTGATTCGGCCGATGTAGCTCCGAGATTTTCTCGAGCATCGCGTCCCAATCCGGAGGACCGAAATGCGTCTTGGTGCGCAGGCCGGTGACGATGTCGCTCCGCTTCGACGCGTGCATGATCTCGCGCGCGAGCTCGAGGCCGAGCGCGCTGAAACCTGTGTGCGCGGCCGTCATGCAGAGCTCGATATGGAGGAGGCCGCGCTTGTCCTGCTCTTCGAGGCTCGCCAAGAGACCGCGGAACCATTCGAACGAATATTGATCGCGATTGAGCCAAATGAAGTGCACGTGCTCCGGCACGGGCCCCGATCCGCCTTGTTTTTGGCGGAAAATGAGGCTCTCGAGCACGCTTGCAAAAGGCGTCACGCCGATCCCGGCGCCGATCAAGACGACGAAGCGCGAAGAGAATATCCGCGCGCTCGGCGATCCGTACGGGCCGTCGAGGTAGGCGGTGATGTCTTTTGCCGCTTCGCGATCCTCGACGAGGCGACGGAGCGCGGACGACCAATTTCCGAGCGAGCGAACGTGGAA
>JAICXU010000453.1 GCA_025934595.1 Polyangiaceae bacterium
GGCCGACGGCATCGAGGACGGACACGAGATCGTCTTTCAGACCGACCCGCCGAAGCGCGAATACCGCTGCTTTCTGCTGTCTTCGCTGACGGGAACGCCGCGCGTGCCTGCACCGGGTGACGTGCTCGGCCCCTGCGAATGAGAGTCAGCGTTTTTCTTTCACGGCGTTCTTCGCGATCTCGTCGACCATCCGCGGTGCAAGGAGCTTGAGCCACAGACCCATCTTCGCGCGGCTCGTCATCACGACCTCGCGGCGCCGGCGGTCGATCGCGTCGACGAGGATGCGATTGCACTCGTCGGTCGTCATGGTCCCCTTCTCTTCGTCGCGCGGCGAGATCTCGCGCGGGGTTCCGTCGGGCCCGAGCGCGCGCTCGCGAATCCCGGTGTCCACGAATCCCGGCGACGCGACGAGCACGTCGACTCCTTTGTCCATCAGCTCGATGCGCAGCGAATCGAAAAATCCCTGCATCGCATGCTTGCTGGCCGCGTAGCCCGTCCGCGTCGGTACGCCCGTCTTCCCCGTGAGCGACGAGATCGCGACGAGAAGGCCTTTCGACTTCACCAAGTGCGGCAATGCGAAATGTGTACAATACACGCTTCCGAGATAGTTCACTTTCATGATGCGATCGAAGATCGAGAGATCGGTGATCTCTTCGAACCGCGCCCACATCGAGAGCCCCGCATTGTTCACGAAGACGTCGATCCCGCCGAAATGATCGATCGTGCGCTCGACCAGATTTTTGCACGCATCGATTTCGGTGACGTCCGTCTTCACGGTCAGCACGTGACCGCCGGCTCGCTCGCATGCGGCGCGTACGCGGTCGAGCTCGCTCTCCGACCGCGCCGCGAGCACGAGGTTCTGGCCGCGCGTGGCGTAGGTCATGGCCAATGCCTCGCCGATGCCCGATGACGCGCCCGTGATCACGTAGGTCTTTTCTTTCATGCGGCTCGCATCTTACGCTCGCGCGCGAAGGACCGGAACGTGACGCGCGCGATCGATTGGCCTCCGGGGCTCGAGCCCGAAAATTGCTCGTTCGTCGCAGAAAACACGGTGATCTGCGACGTCGAGCCACGACGCATTTGGGCTTGGCTCGTGCGGCCCCTCACGTGGCCCGATCATTACGCGGGCGCATCGAGCGTGCGATTCGTGCGCGGCGGCGAAGGACCGCTCCTTCGCATGGGCACGTGCGTCTCGTGGCGCGTCGCCTGGCGCATGCTCGGTCTCCGCGTCACGGCGACGGTCGATCGGTTCGAGGAGAATGCGTACCTCGGTTGGAGCGGCTCCGGGTTCGGCACGCGCGCGCATCACGTGTGGACGCTCGAGCGAAGCGGATCGAGCACGCGTTTCCATACCGCGGAGGCGCAACGCGGTCCGGGCTCGAAGCTCCTCGCGCCCCTCTTGAAGAAGCAAATCGAAAAGACACATCAGAGCTGGCTCGAGGGGCTCGTGCGCGCCGCGAAGAACGGCGCGCCTTCATGAGCAAGGCCAAGACCAAGAAGAAATATGCGCACACGTTCCGCGCCAAGATCCAGAAGCTTCCGCAGACCTTTTACTTCGTCGAAACCTCCGCCGCCGTCAGCCGCGCCGTCGTTCTGCGTACTGCGCCCGTCGTCTTCACCGTCGACGGCTCGAAGGAGTTCGCCGCCACGCTGATGCCGCGCAAGAATGGACGACACGTTCTCTTCTTGCGAAGCGAGGTCCGCAAGAGCGCGAACGTCGGCATCGGAGACGCCGTCACCGTGTCGTTCGACGTCGATCCGAAATCCCGCGAGATCGAAACGCCGGAAGAAGTGGTGGAAGCTCTCCGCGAAGAAGATCTCGTCGACGCGTTTCATGCGATCGCGCCTGGTATGCGGCGGCAGCTTCTCCGCTGGTATGGCCAGGCCGTCCAAGACTCCACGCGGGAAAAGCGCATCGCGCGCCTCGTCGAAATTGCGCACGCGGCGCGGGAAAAACAGGCCGATCGCGCGTTCTGACGCGGGCCGCGGGTAATTTTGCACGGCAGAGGAAGATTTCCGAAGGCAACACGTAGGACGTCCCGTCATGCGTGCGTTTCCGTTCCTGTTCCTGTGCGCGGCGCTTCCGCTCGCCGCGGCATGCAGCCTCAACCCCTTCGGCTCGAGCGACGACGCCGTCAGCGGCACGCCGAGCGCGAACGACGACGACGGCGGCGGCAGCGTTTCGACGGGCGGCCGCGACGCTGGCTCGTCTCGTGACTCCGGGACGCGCCGCGACGCAGGATCACGCGGCGACGGCGGCGCAACGACCACGCGCATCGACGGTGGCGGCGGCGGCACGGGAGCCGAATGCAGCGCGCTCTCGGATTGCTGCGACACGCTCGATTCGGACATGTACTCCGGCTGCATGTCGATCGTCACGAGCGGCTACGAATCGAGCTGCGAGAGCGCGATCTCGTCGTACACGTCGAGCGGCTATTGCACGGGCGGCACGTCGTGCACGACGCTTGCGACGTGTTGCTCGACGCTTCCTCCCGGAGCGGGATGGGCCGACACGTGCAACCAATACGTCAGCCTCGACAACGACTCGTCGTGCACGTCGCTCTACGGCACGTACCAAAGCGATGGCTATTGCACCGGCAATCCCGGTGGCCTCTCGAACAACTGCTACGCGCTCGCGTCGTGCTGCCCCTCGCTCGGCGACCCCGACTACACGACGTGCGAGGGTTACGTGAGCGCGAACGTCGACGGCACGTGCCAGAGCGCGCACATGAATTACGTGAACGAAGGGCTCTGCGAGTAACGGCGACACATGCGACGATTTGCCTTGTTTTACCTTGTCGCGGCGATCCCGTACGCGGCTGCGTGCGGAATGTTCACGGGCGTCGATTCGACCGGGCTCGTGGCATCGGACGACGACGGCGGAAGCGACTCGCAAGACGGCGGACGACGTGACTCCGGATCACGCGACGGCGGCAGCTCGCACTTCGATGGAGGAAGCGGCGGAGAAGACGGCGGCGGCGGCGATTCCGACTCCGGCACCTCGGGCCTCGACAGCGGGGTCGGAGGCTTCGACGCCGGCTTCGGGTTCTTCGCGTCGCTCGAAGCGTGTAGCCTTACGATCAGCGACTTCAACTGTCTCGTCACGGAGAAGGCCGGCGACGAATCCCAGTGCGCGACGCTCTACGTGCAGTACGTCACGGCCGGTCTCTGCAGCCAGTAGCGAGAGGCTCGGTCGCGGTGGGGCTCAAGCCGAGAGCTGCTTCGTGTTCGAGCGGCAGAGACCACTGATTCGATCGACGATCGACATCGCGCGGCCACGCGAATCGCGGTCGCGGATCGATTGACCCACGCGCCGCATCCACGCGAGCTCTTCTCCGCTCATCGGCCCGCGCTCGATCGACTCGAGCGCTTCGTCGAGCTCCTTGCGATCGCGCGGTCCCGCGATGACGGCGTCGATGTGCGGGTTCGACAACGCGAAGCGATAGCAATCCGACGCGCGCGGCGTTTTTTCTCCTGCCGGTGTCGCTTTGGGATCGAGGAGCGATCCCCATCGCGTGGCGGTGAAGGCAAGGACGCCCGGCTTGAAAGCGCCATCGAGATGCGCTGCCGCGTTTTCGTCGAGATGCGGAAACACCTCTTTTTCGGCTCCCGTATGCGCGGCGTTGTAGCGAAGCATCCACGCGCCGTAATTCGGATCGCGCAGGAATTTTTCGAAGCTCGGGCGGTGATGACAGCTCACCATGATGTGCCGCACCTTGCCTTGTTCCTTCAATGCCAGCGCCGCGTCCAAAATGCGATGCGAAGGTAGATCGTTCCACCACGCGAGCCCGAGGAGGTCGACGTAATCGGTGCCGAGCTGCCGCAACGCCTGATGCACGAAGGGGCTCATGAGCACGCCGACGCGCGTGTAGGACTGGATCGCGATGACCGCGCCCTCACGATTTTTTTTCACGATCTCTTTCAGACCGTCGCGGAATCCAGACCGGCGACGCGAGCCCCACAAAAAGAAATTCGACCCGCGATCGAACGCGTGCTCGAGATCGGCGCCGCCGACTCCGTAGCTCGACCCGAGCGCAATGGGACCGACGGTGAGGCCGCTGGATCCGAGAGGACGGCGAGAAAACGAGGGACCGAAACCGCGCGAAGCCGCCAGGTCGTTTTGCATGCGTGCGCC
>JAICXU010001088.1 GCA_025934595.1 Polyangiaceae bacterium
GGCGTCGTGAGCGCGGAGACGGTGGCCCAGCTCTCGGTGGACGCGACGAAATACGCTGGATTTTCCGCAGTAAGATACGCGCGAAAGCTCCCCGCGCCGGTGAGGCTCTCGACGTGATCATAGCCGCGGCTCTCTTCGGTCGAGTAGTGGAGGTTTTCGAGGCGCGTGCTTTCGATCGCGAACGACGCTTCGAGACCGTGCCATGTCATGCGAAGCGGTGGAAGCGTCTCGTCGTCGGACCAAAGCTCGTAGTGATCGCCCGTGACGTGCACGGCGCACGGCTTGAGAGCCGGTGAGTCGAGCTTTCCCTCGTGAGGGCGAAAATGCACGTACGGCGTGATCGTGAGCTTCACGCGTGTGCCGCTGACGAGCCGATACGCGATATGCACCGTGTTCTGTCGATTCGGCATCACGATCCGTTTCTCGATCGTGATGTCGCGCGAGGCGAAGCGCCAAACGGGAAGGCCTCGATCGAGCCAAAAGTCCGTGAGCTTCGCCGCTTCCTCGCGGTTGCCTTCGTCGCGTGCGCGGTGCGCGTCGAGGAGCACCCGGCTGCCATCGCCCAGAACGAGCTCCTCGCGGAGCAGGTTCAGCATCATGGTCCTACCATGAGGTGACGGGATCGCCGAAACCAGTAGACCATGGAATCTCCGAGTGGTGATGCCCGATATCGTCCCCGACGAATAGCCTCCCACGCCATTGGTGATGAGATACTCGTTGGTCGATTCCGGATCGGCCGGAACCGATCGCGAGGGCAATCGCTCGACGCGTCGCACGAGATCGGTCATGAGCTCCCCCCTCCGGGTAAGCTGCCGAGAAGCGTGAAGCTCTCGGCTTGTAGCCTCCAGTTTCCCGCGGCGTCCTCCGGCGGCACCATTCCGCCGCCGCCCCACACATTTTCTTCGGACGACCAGACGATCGTCCAACGCGAACCTTCGAGCGGCGCGAGGAGGGGCTCCGACGGATGCGCGATCTCGAGATCGTGGCCCAAGTTCAGGAGACCGAGGAGATCGCCGTGGGACCGTGACATCCAGCGCGCGCAGAAGGCTTCGGCGGAGAGGACGGCGCCGTCGAAGCGATCGCACGACAAGATTCGAGGGTCGGATTTGCGGAGCATGGCCAGCGATTTGTGCATCGACACGATCGCCGCATGCGACGATCGCTCGGCCTGATCGATCTTGCAGCGTCGAAAGGTTTCGATCGCGCTCGGATCGTCGAGGCCGGCCTGCGCTTCGGTCGACGCCAGCGAGGGAAACTGCTGCAAAAACTCGGCGCGACCGGCCCGTATCTTCGCGTTCAGATCTTCGTCATGCTCCGCGAAGAACAAGAACGGCGCCGACGCCCATTGGTCTTGTCCTTGGAAAAGCATCGGCGTGCCGGGGCCGAGGAGCAAAAGCGCCGTCATCGCGCGGAGGCGCGCAGCGCTCGTCTTCTCGTGCAAACGCGCGCCGGTGGCCGAGTTCGCGACTTGATCGTGGTTCTCGAGATACGTAATGAACGCAGAAGGCGCGATGTCGAGCGCGGTCGTTCCGCGCCGCTTCTCTTGCCAAGGATAGCGTTGCCCTTGATAGAGGTAGCCGTATTTCAGCGCGGAGAGCAGCTCCTGCGGCGTGCCTTCGTAATCCGTGTAGTAGGCCTCGCGATGACCGGTGAGCGCGA
>JAICXU010000612.1 GCA_025934595.1 Polyangiaceae bacterium
AGAACCGGGAGGCCAAGCAGAGCTTCCAGTATGGCCGGATGAAGGCCGAAGACCTGGCCAGCCGCGGGATTCCATACGATTGGACTCCGCAAGGAGGTGTGCAGGAGGTGACAGACTCGAGCGGGCAAGCCCTGACCAATGCCGACAAGGCAAACAAGATCGCCTACGATTCGACCGGCAAACCTGTTAGCTACGCGCAGAAGGATGAGACTGGCCGCTCGGTCGTGAGCGATCCGTGATCGACTCGACGCACGACGCTCTCGAAATGCACGTGCGCGCGACCCTTGACGACCAGTGATTTCAGCTCGTCGACGTTCCTCGCTTTGCCACGCGAAAAATCCCTTCCACGGTACGTCACGACGACCTCCGTCCCCGGTTGTCGGGCGAGCGCGATTGCTGCCTCCATGGCGGAATCGCCGAGGCCGACGACGACGACTTTTTTTCCGGCGAACGTGCGCGCGTCCGCGAGAGAGTAGAAGACATTCGGCATCGCGTCGGGCGCGACAGGCGCGTCGAGCGTTCGCGGGGAGCCTCGGCGACCGGTCGCGAGAACGACATGGCGCGCGGCGAACGCAATTTTCTGCCCTTCCGACTCCGCACGAACGACGACGTGCTCGCGATGATCGAAGCCGACGACCTTGTGATGCTCGCGAACGTCGATCTTGCGCTTGCGTGCCAAGAGCGTCCATTGCGCGAGGAGCTCTTCTTTCGTCGCTTCTTTGAGCCAGAGGTCGCCGACGACCGGCAGATGCATGGGTTGATCGAAGACCAGCTTATTCCTCGGGAAAGACTGGATGCTCGCGGCCATCGTCGCCTGCTCGAGCACGACGTACGTCAGCCCTCGCTCGATCGCGCGGAGAGCGGCGCTGAGACCCGCAGGTCCCGATCCGACGATGACGACGTCGTAGACGCCGTCCTCTCGCGCGATCTTTTTCGACGGCGGATGGTCCGCGATGCGATCGACGACGCGCGCTCCTTGTGCGATCGCATTCTTGATGAGGGGCAGCCCCGTCAGATCTCCGGCGAGAAAAATATTCGGCGCGTCGAGGCTCTCGAGATGCGCGTCGAGGTTCGGTCGCGTTTCGATCGCCGCCCCTTCTGCGATCTGGAGGCTGCCATTCGGGCACGCTTGCTCGCACAAGATGACGCCGCAACAGTCGGCCGGGCGCACGACCACGGCGACGTATTTTTGGATTTCGAGCACGTCGAACGGACACGCGTCGACGCACGCGTAGCAGCCCACGCACGTCGTCGTGTCGATCCACGGAAGACGAACGACCGCCGCGGCAGACGCCGGCGAAGTGGGAGCTGGCGCGGCGTCGGCTTTTCGCTTGCGGCGCACGCGCACGAAGACGAACGCAAATAGAGCCGAAAACGCGGGAAATCCGAGCCACGCGAGGAGGGGCGCGGATGGAGCGCGCACTTCGAGCTTCGGCGTGCTCGTTCCGATTCTCTCGGCCGCCTCCCATGCGACGACGCGATTTTCGGAGTGCTGTTTCGCACACACGCCACGCGCCGGCGATGCTTCGTCGACCTTCTGATGCTCGTCGAAACACCCGTCGAAGGAGCCACGTGCGCACCGCGCGGCGGGGTCGGCGGGATTCTTCAGGTCATGACAGGAGTTGCATGCCGCGACGCCGACGAGCGGCACTGTCGTCTTCGCGGGCACGATGCTCTTCGTCGCTCCTCGTTCTTCGGCGCCGTTTCCCCAGCGCACGAACGCGCCGGCCGTTTCGAACGTGATGCCTTGCGTGTCCGCATGCTGCGCATGGCACGTGGTGCAGCCGAGCTTTCCTTGCTGCGCGAGCGCGCGATGGCCAGGGCGCGTCGACGAGTGTGGCGAATGACAGCCGACGCAGGACCTCGACGCGCCCTCTTTCGCGTCATGACACGACGCGCACGCGAGCTTTTGGTGCGGGCGAGGAAGCGGGCCCGGCGATCGCGCGCCACCCGGAAAAACCGCCAATGCAGCGACGAGCGCGGCTCCCGCCACGGCGACGGCGAGCGCGAGATCACGAACGCGAAGCACGTCGCTCGTGGAAAGCGCGCCTTTCGCAGCACGTGTTCGCGCGAGCGGATTGCGGGCCACGTCTGCGGTGGCGAGCGCTTCCTCTTCCGGCGCGGCCGTCGTCATCGCGGATACGCGATCTCCACGAAGGCGTGGCACGCGAGCAAGACGACGACGAGAACGGACGCAACGACATGAAGCGAAAACCAGCCGCGCAACGCGATCGAGAGCACGCGTTCTGCGGCGAGCGCACGTCGCTCGACCACGTCGCGAACGAGAGCGTCGAGGCCGTCGAGCTTGTCCTTGCCGCGACCTTCGAGCATGACCTCCACTTTTGCGCGGAGCGCTCGCTCTTCCTGGCGAAGCGAATTACGCGACAAAACAAGCATGATCGAGGCCATCGTGGAGTCCGCGTACGGCGCGAGGAGGCGGCGGTAAATGGCCTTCACGAGGTCGCTTCGTCCCGTGAGATCGAGATACGTACGTTCGCGCGCCTCGCGAATGCGGGCGGCGAGATCTTCGGGCAGGGACCCTTTGCGATCGAGCCTCGTGAGGACGCGCGGAATCCACGCGTACGACGCGGCGCCGACGATGCCGAAGAGAGAAGCGACAGCGAACGCGATCGCAAGAGCGGCCGAGAGCGACCCTCCCAGCCGCAAATGCGTGTGAGCGACGACAGCGCCGATGCCGATCGTGCCGAGCGAGACGTGGATCACGTAGTGGACATGCACGCGCGACCGGCTCGCGCGATCCGGATCTTTCACTTTCGGTTGCCCGATGGCCCGAAAGCGCGCCACCCGTTTGAAGAGCGGATAGACCGCGAGCGCGACACACACGAACGCGCTGATGGTCCCCGTGAAAAGCGCGCCTCCGCCGAAGAGCCCAATCGCGATGGCGAATGCGATCGCTGCCGACCACCATGGCCAAGCGGGAGGCGGCGCGGGTACGACGCGCGGCTCCGTCTCGTCGTCTTTCGAGGATCCGCCGCGGAGCACGCGGAGCTCGCCCATCGCATCGGCGGGCGACACACGCGCGATGGCTTGCACCGGACACGCCGCGACGCACGCGGGGCCTTCGTCGCGCCCGCTGCATACGTCGCATTTCACGGCGACGATCGCCGAAATGCCTTTATTTCCGGTGGATCGTGGAGCCATCTGGATGTTGTCCCAGGGGCAGCCCTTCGCGCAGTTTCCGCAGCCGATGCAGATCTCTTCACGAATGAAGACGTCGCC
>JAICXU010001022.1 GCA_025934595.1 Polyangiaceae bacterium
GGCGCTGCCGGTGGACTTCCCCGGCCGCGACGCCATCCTGGTCGCGGCCTTCGTGGTGATCCTGTTCACCGTGCTGGTGCAGGGCACGACCCTGGGCCCGCTGATCCGCCGGCTCGGCCTCGATCCCGCCGCACACCTGCCCGACGGCCATCTCGACGCGCCCATGGCCCGCGTCGTCGTGAACGAGGCCGCGGCTTCGTACGTGGTGCGAAGGTCACCGAGAACTTTGTCCTCGATCATCTTGCCGACCACGAAGACCTTCACCTCGACGTGCACTTTGGCGTGGCGGACGATTTTTCCGTCGCCCGTTTTTTCGGTCCAGAGCACGCCGTCGGTGTGCGTCTTCTCCGCCATCGTGCTCGGGATGACCTTGAAGGTATATTTCTGCGTTGCGCGATCGTAGGTGCCTTCCTCGACGTAGCTGAATCTGTCACCGAGGGCTTTGATGACCGGCCCCGGCATGCCCTTCATCGGCGGATCGATCTTCACGCGACGCGTGATTTTCTGACCGTCGTCTTTTTGCTCGAGCACCTTCCAACCTGGGAATTTCAGCGTCTCGAGATAGAGCTTGGTGTTGAACTCTTCGTTCAACATGCACTTTTCCCAAAACGTCTTCTCGTCGGTCTCGAACTCGTGCTTCGTCTCGAAATCGCCCGGCATGGCTCGCCCCCTGCGGCTCTAGTTGAAGATGAACACGCCGAGCGCGACCACCGTCGACCACTTGCCCGACGAGTGACCTTCGGCGCTCTGCACGACGTGACGCGTTTTCAAAATGGTCTTCTCCATTTTGAAGACTTGGTCGCGCTCGTTCCACGCTTTGTCGGCGTCGAACTCGATGCCGAGCGTCGTCGCGAGCATCGTCGCCGCGAGATCTTCGGCGTACTCGCCCGCTTTTTTCGCCGTCTCGCCGTAGCTGTGATGCTCGGAGAGATAGCCGTATTTGTTTTTGTCGGCGGGACGCGCGAGGCCGATCGACGCCGCGACCAACCGATTCGGCTCGTTCGTGTCTTGGCGCGCCATCACGCAATGCACGATCTGCCCCGGGCGAATGAGCTTCTCGCCCTCCTTGCGGCTGATCTCTTTGCAATGCGGCGGAAAGATCGAGCTCACCGTCACGAGATTCGCAATCTCGATGCCGGCGTCGCGCAGCGCGAGCTCGAACGAGGAGAGACGATCTTTGTGCACGCCGACGCCGGTCGTGAAGAAAATCGCTTTCGGAACAAGGAGGTCTTGGACGCTCGGGAAATTGCGATCGTCGTCTGACTTGTGCTTTTTGGACATTCGCCGCTCTTCGCCTCTTCGTGCGTGGTGGTGCGTCCTACTTCGCCTTGGCCTTCGGTGCTGCCTTCGTCTTCGGTTTTGCGGCGGCCTTCTTCGCTGCCTTCGGCGCCTTCGCTGCGGATGCGTGACGCTTCGACGTCGATTGATACAAATCGTAGAGGCGCGGAACAGGGTAACCCATGAGCCGCGTTTTGTAGCCCTCGTCCTTCGTGCGTTTCTCGAGCTCCAAGATCGCGGCGACGAGCTTGTCGCGCGAGCCGAATTTTTCTTTCACGCTCGTGAAGGTTTCGTGGAGGCGGAGAAGCTTCGCGTTGGAGACGTGCGCGAGACCCTTCTTCTCGTTGATGCGATTCACCCAAAGGTCGTCCTTCTTGGCGAAGGCTTCGACAGCGGCGATGAGCTTTTGCTTGTCGCCGAATTTTTCTTTCACGATGGCCAAGGGATTCTTCATGACGGTCTCCAAGTAAAAAGCGCGCCACTTTGCGCGCGTACTGGGTGTGCTCGAGATGACTCGAGCGGCAATGCCCGAAACGGGCGGGGGCA
>JAICXU010000695.1 GCA_025934595.1 Polyangiaceae bacterium
AGGCGCACGTCGCCCGCGTGCTTCAAGACTCGGCAGCTTCCGATCGAGAGTTGCGTAAAAAAATGAAGAAAAGAAAAATACCTATTTTTTGGCCGAAAACGTGAGCCTTCGCACGCGACGCTCATCGACTTGCGGCGACATGAGCTCGTCGTCGAAGAACGCGACGCCGTGATCGAGCGCGAGCGCGACGTCCATGCTGGGCGGCCCGTCGAGCTTCGCGAGCGGATAGGCCCGGACCGGTCCGGCCCCCGGCCACTCGTAGAGATCGAGGACGACCGCGTCTTGCTGCGCGCGCGCGGCGATGGCCCGCAGGTAGCCGTCGTCCAATGCGAGCGCGAGAGACGTCGGAAAGCCCTCACCGGCGCCGCGCGTGCGCACGGGCTCGGCCTCCGGATGTCCTTTGTCGTCGAGACGCGCGAACATCGCACCGTACGAAGCCGTCGTCGTACCGTAATGTGCGTCGCTTCCGCCTTCGCCGAGCGGCGCTTCCTCGATCCACGCGATCGCGACGCCGTCTTTGTACGACGCGAGCGAGGGCGAACGCGAATGGGCGGCGGTGGCGAGCACGCGCGTGTCGTCGCCGACCTTCTTGCCGTCTTTGACGTGGACCTTCGCGACGTAGATGTCGGCAAACCCCTCGTGCGGATTTTCGCGCGGATCCGCCCACGCGAGCCATGCGTCCGCAGCATCACGCGGCGCGAGAATCGTGACGCCACTGGCGTCTCCCGGAGCGTGCGTGATGCGCTCGGTGCCGAGCACGCGTGAGCCGTCGAGCGCGACGCGTGCGAGATACACCTCGCCGTTGCCATCGCGCCAATCGACCCACGCGACGAGCCACGCTCCGGGCGTCCACGCGATCGCGACGTCGGCCGCATCGCCTTTTTCGGTGGTGACGAGGAGCTCTTTCGATTTTTTCGCGTGCGCATCGACGCGCGCCACGTGCACTGGCGGATCGCCTCCGTCTTTCGCGACCCACCCCACGAGCGCGCCTCCCGCGTCGGAGTCCGCAGCCGCCGCAGCGACGCCTCCGAGATCCATGGCGTGCGTCGTGAGCGTCGTTGCTGGAGAAGGCGCGCCCGCCGCATCGAGCGAACGCACCGCGATGGTGGCGCCGGCCGCATGTGGCTGCGCTTTCGGATCGTCCGCGGGCATCACCATCGTGGCGAGGAGCGTTCCGGACGGCGTTTGCGCGGTCGCGAAATCGGAGATCGCCTCTTTCGAGGCGACGGTCGCGAGCGACTCCACGCGCGGCGCATCCGGTGCCGGCTCCGCGAGCTTCGCGAGCCGCGCTCCTGCCTTCGCCTCGTTCGCGTCGAATGCGAAAACCGGCGTCGGGCTCTCGTTCGACGCCACGAGCGCCGCGCATCCCTTGGAGGCGCAATCGATCCCCCATGCGAGCGCGGTGGTCTCGCCTTCCGGCACGGACACGGGTGCGACCGACACCGGATTCAGGCTCGCGTCGTAGCGAACGATCGCAGGAACGGGCGATGAAGTGAGACAAGCTTCGTCGTTCACGCTCGGCGGACACGTGCGCGTCGTCGCAAGGAGCGCGACGCCGGTGCCGTCGGTCGCGAGGTCCGCGCTTGCGGCGAAGACATCGACGGCGGTCGAAGCGCGAACGGTCGACGAATCGATACTTGCAATATGCAACCTTTTGCCGCCCGTCAGTCGCCGACCGGTTTCTTCCCACGCCACGAACGCATTCGGGCCGCCGTTCGCGATCGCGACGAAGCTCCCGCCTCCAATGGCCTCGGACACGCGCGTCGGCGTCTTCGGCTGTCCGCCGTCGTCGAGCCACGCGGACATCACGACGGGATCGAGCTCGGTTTTGTCCGTCCACGCGAACACGTACGCACCCTTTTTCGATGCGGAATCGGCGCGCACGACGTCGAAATCTGCACCGACGTTTTTCGCGATCGTCGTCGGCGCTCCGAGAGGCTGCGCATCGGCGTCGATTTCTTGCAGCATCAATGTGCCGGCAGCATCGCGCGTCGCAAGAGAGACTCCGCGTGGCGTCGCCAGCGCTTGCCAGCCGACGACACCTCGCACGGCTTGGCTCGGCACACCGCGCGCGTGGCCTTTGTCGTCGAGCGCGAGCGTCAGGATCGTCGCATCGGTCTTCGATGTTTGCTCCGCCCACGCGCAGAGCGCACCTCGCGCGGTGCGCACGATCTCGAACCACACGATGTCTTTGTCGCTGCGCGCGAGATCGAAGGGCTCGCTCTCGGGGACGCCGTCGGCATCGACCTCGAAGAGCCGTAGCGCGCTGCCGCCATGCTCGCCGATGACGGACCAAGCGACGGCGTAACCGCCCGAAACCGGACGCACCACGAGGCCATCCACTTCCCCGCTCGCGACTGCAGCCAGCCGCGGTTTGTCACGCGGCACCATGTGGTCGTCGAGCGGCACCGTCACGATCTGCCGCCCCGTCGGGGTCGTGCGAGACGCATACACCGCGAGCGAGCCACCCTCCGGATTGCGCGCCAAAAATGGGCCGAGCGTGCCTTCGATCACCGTCGCGACGAGATGCGAGGCGAGCGGCGGCGGTGGATGCTTCGGGCGAGGAAGCGACTCCGCGTGATGAGGATCGTTCGAGACGCCTACGAGCTTTCCGTGCGCACCGCCGCAAGCCGCGAGCGCAAGAAGCGAGATCGTCACGCCGACGTAACGCATCACGATCCGTCCGATGCCTCGATGTCAGCCGCGCTGAGCGGGCTGGCGTAAAAACCGCCGCAGCAGCCGGTCGATTGCGTGACCGCGAAATCGGCGACGAACACGTGCCCGTTCGCGAAGGCGACCTCGACATGGCAATCGGGGCCAATTTTGTCGAGCGCGAAGTCCCAAAGCGTGCAGCCGCCGCTCGATGCTTGCTGCGTGCATGTGAGA
>JAICXU010000568.1 GCA_025934595.1 Polyangiaceae bacterium
GTAGACGTGTGGATGAAATGCGTACGGTAGCGGCGTAGGTTGCGGATCCGGCAACTCCCATCGCATCCATCCCTCGAAACCGGGATGGAAGCTCGGTGTGACTTGATAGGTGAACCCACCTGTAGGATTGAGGACGATCGCCTTCTCGTCCGAAAATTCGTATTCGACCTCGCTCCATAGATTGACCATCGTTTGGAGCTTGCCGAAGTCTTTCTCGAGGTTGATCTTTCCTTCGATCTCGAGCTCGCGGTCGCTCTCGACGATCTCACCGTAGAGCGAGACGTCCACCGGCCACTCTCCGGGCTCCGCGAGACGAAGTCGCAAGCGTTGCTTCGTGCCGTTGCCCTCGGTCATCGCCGGGATGTCGCCGACCGACCCCCATTGCGGAACCCACGTGACGTAGAGGCCGAGCTCCAGGCGATCGGTGATGCCGTACTCGAGCTCGATTTGGAATTGCGTGTCGCCGTACCAATCGTGCTTCGCGGGATTGTCGACCTCGAGGACGCGGACCGGCGTGAAGTCGGCGTAGGTCTCGACCTCGGCCTCGCCTTCGCCGAGCGTCGCGTAGGGATACGAAAACGGAAGGGGGCGTGGGGATGCGGCTGCCGCTTGCGAAAGGAAAAGGAGCGCGCCGGCGAGGCTCCACGAGAGAACGCGCTGAAAATTCATGGTCTCGACGCGTCTATAGCATTTGAAAATCAATATCAACAAGCCTAAAATCGAGGGTCAGACCGAAATGAGTTAGAAGAAGGGCCTGATTTTCCGGGAGGTTCGTCGTGCGCGTTCTTCGTCTTTTCGCTGCTTCGTTTTCCGC
This sequence comes from Polyangiaceae bacterium, assembly GCA_025934595.1. Taxonomy (GTDB): domain Bacteria; phylum Myxococcota_A; class Polyangia; order Polyangiales; family Polyangiaceae; genus JAICXU01. The sequence continues at coordinate 815 of JAICXU010000568.1, forward strand.
GATCGCTCTCGGCTCGCTCTTTGGAGCCGCCGGCTGCTCGAGCTCGAGCTCCGGACCCGCCGTCGATCCCGGACCCGCGGCTTGGAATCGCCAAGTCACGCGCCCCGATGACGCGACTGCGGCGTCGTCGCGGACGGCCTGCACGTACAAAGCGGGCGCGTTGCCCGCCGAAACGCTCGGCACGAGCGAGCGCGTCGACAAAGACATTCCGATCACGAAGATCATCGTGCTCATGCAGGAGAATCGTTCGTTCGATTCCTACTACTCACAGTTCGACAAAGCCGAGAATCGCACCGACGTCGACGTCGCCCCCGATGACGCCACGAACCCCGAGCAAGTCGGAACGCAGGGCAGCCCAACGCATCCGCGCCAACATGCACCTCACAAGTGCACCTTCGACACCGATCACAGTTGGGGCGCTTCTCACCTCGAATACGACAACGGCGCGAACGACGGTTTCTGGCAAGCCAACAACGACCCGAGCCAACCGGGTGACACGGGCAGCGGCGACCGCGCGCTCTACTACTACGATCAAACGGATCTACCGTTTTACTACGACCTCGCGAACAAGTTCGGAATCGCCGACAACTACCACTGCGGCCTCCTCGGACCGACGTGGCCGAACCGCATGTATTTGTATTCGGCGACGAGCTTCGGTCGCACGGACAACGTCTTCCCGGATCTATCGAGCAAACCGTATCCCGACGTCATGTCGTCGATCTTCGACGAGCTCGCGCAGAGGCAAGTCAGCTTCAACATCTACGCGAACACGACCCCCGGAATTTCCGTGGTCTATCTCACGCAAGCCATCTCACGGTGGGGCGCCAATCCCATCAAGACGATCGACGGCGACACGAGCGGCGGCGAGTCGTCGCTCTTCAGCGATCTCGCAGCGGGCACGCTTCCTCAGGTCTCGTTCATCGACGGCGCATTGCGCGACGAAGGACCGCTCGGCAATGACGAGCATCCGCCCTCCAACATCCAAATCGGGCAGAAGTTCGTCGCCGACATCTTGATTGCGCTCATGAAGTCGCCCGACTGGCCACACGTGGCGTTTTTTCTAACGTACGACGAAAATGGAGGGTTCTACGATCACGCGGTGCCGCCTCCTGCGTGCCCACCCGACGACTCGGCGCCGATCCTCACAGGCAACGATGCGAATTGGCCAGGCGCTTTCGATCGCTACGGCTTCCGCGTGCCGCTGCTCGTCATCTCGCCGTACGCGAAGAAGGGGTACGTCTCACACAACCTCTACGATCACACGAGCATCACGCGATTCATCGAAGCAAAATTCAAGCTGCCCGCGCTCACGAACCGCGACGCGAACGCCGACATACCGCTGGATTTTTTCGACTTCGAAAATCCGCCGTACATGACCCCGCCGACGCTCACCGAGCCGACGATCGACCAGAGCGAATCGGACTTTTGCTCGACGACGTATCCGCAAAAGCCGGGTTTCTGATCGAGCGCCCGGCGAGGTGACGCCCAGCCCGAGGCGCATTTCGAGCGCGATTTTGCGGGGTTTGACGCGCGGTCTTGTTCCGCGCGCGAGAGGCTTCTAAGGTAAGCGGCCATGATCCGAATGAAGCTCGTCCTCGCGATTCTCGCTGGCCTCTGTCTCGTCCTCTCGGGCTCGACGCTCGTTGCCTGCGGTGGCGGCGGTGCGCACAGCGCGAACGTCACGCCGGGCAACATGCCCGAAGGCGAAAGCTGGAACGGCGTCTACTACCATCCCGTGTACGGCTACTTGCACGTCGTCGAGCAAGACAACGGCATCGTCGGAAAATGGAAGCGCACCGATCAGAGCGCATGGGGCGAGCTCCAAGGCACCGTCACCGGCAACGTCGCGCACTTCACGTGGAAAGAGCACAAGTACAACCAGGTCGGCCCCGCCGCGACGTCGGAAGGCAAAGGCTACTTCGTCTACAAGATGAACACCGACAAGACCGCGGTGCTCGACGGCCAATACGGCCTCGGCGACGACGAGACGGGCAGCGAGTGGCATTGCGTCAAGCAGCTCCACATGAACCCGGACCTCGGATCGATCACGGGACAGAGCGAAGACTCGAACGCAACGAACAGCCAGCAGCTGCAGTAGTACCCTAAGGAGCATCGATGCAAGAAGGCGCACGGGGGCTGCAGTTCAAGGAGCGCTCGATCTTCGAGCGCGGCGCTCCCGGGCGCACCGGTATTTCGATCGCGCCGCTCGACGTCCCCGACGTCGATGACAAAGCGCTCCTCGGCTCGCTCTCCCGTCGCACGCGAGCGGCGTTGCCGGAGGTGAGCGAGCCCGAAGCGGTTCGGCACTTCGTTCGTCTCTCGCAATTGAATTTTTCGATCGACTCGCAGTTTTATCCGCTCGGGTCGTGCACGATGAAATTCAATCCGAAGGTGAACGAGCAAACGGCTCGTTTTCCAGGGTTTGCGCGGCTTCATCCGTATTCGCCGGAATCGACGATGCAAGGCGCGCTGGAATTGATGGTGCGCCTCGAGCGCGCGCTCGCCGAGATCGTCGGCATGGACTACGTGACGCTCCAGCCCGCCGCCGGCGCGCAAGGCGAGCTCACGGGTCTCATGATGATCCGCGCCTATCACCAGGAGCAAGGTCGCTCGCCGAAGCGCGTGCTCATCCCCGACACGGCGCATGGCACCAATCCCGCGTCGTGCACGCTCAACGGTCTCGAGGCCGTGCCCTTCAAGAGCGGCGAA
>JAICXU010000923.1 GCA_025934595.1 Polyangiaceae bacterium
GTGATCTTGAGCGGAGGCGACCCGCTCGCGATGGCGACGGAGCGACTCGTGCGAATCGTCGCCGCCGTCCGCGAGATCGAGCACGTCGACACGATTCGATTGGCCACGCGCGTACCCGTCACGCTGCCGATGCGCATCACGAGCGAGCTTCTCGCCGCGCTGAGGCCGCATCATCCGCTTTGGGTGATGACGCATTTCAATCACCCCAAGGAGATCACGCCCGAGTCGCGCCGCGCGTGCGAGATGCTCGCGGACGCGGGATTTCCCGTGATGAATCAGACCGTGCTCTTGAAAGGCGTGAACGACGACGCGCCCACGCTCGAGCGTCTTTTCCGCGGTCTCGTGAAGATGCGCGTGCGCCCCTACTATTTGCTCCAGACCGATCCCGTCGTCGGCACCTCGCATTTGCGCACGAAGCTCGAGGTCGGCCTTCGCTTGATGAGCGAGCTCCAGGGTCGCGTCTCGGGCATCGCGCTCCCGAAGCTCATTTGCGACACGCCGGGTGGAAAAGGGAAAGTCGCGCTCTCACCCGACGTCGTGGTCGCGAAATCGCCCGGTCGCACGCGTCTCAAGACGTTTCGAGGCGAAGAGGTCGACTACGTCGATCCGGAGTAAGGACGCGCTCAAGCCTGCGCGGCTACCCAGGACGCGCGCAAGCCTGCGCGCTATAACGTCGCATGCCGTTTTTCCAGACGCCCCCTTCGCTCGGCAATCAATTCACCGAAGATCGGTTGCTCCGCTCGTACCTCGAGCGCGTGGTCCCCGAAGACATGCGCAAGACGTGGGAGCCCGATCTTCTCGAGCTCGGCGAGCTCTCCGGCGGTGAGCTCTATCGGCATCTCATCGAAACGCGCGACGACGTGCCCGAGCTCACGCATTGGAACGCGTGGGGCAAGCGCATCGATCACATCGAGATCACTCCGCACTGGAAGAAGATGGAGAAGATCGCGGCCGAGAAGGGCCTCGTCGCCGTCGCGTACGAACGCAAATACGGCCGATTTTCCCGTGTATTTCAATTCGCGCTGAACTACGTCGTCGATGCATCGAGCGGCGTCTATTCGTGCCCGCTCGCCATGACCGACGGCGCCGCGCGCACGCTGATTTCGAGCAAGAACCAAACCCTCGTCGATCGCGCGCTGCCTCGCCTCGCGAGCCGCGATCCGAGGCACGCGTGGACGAGCGGACAGTGGATGACGGAGCGCACCGGCGGATCCGACGTCGCGATCTCCGAGACGATCGCGAAGGCAGGCGACGCGCCGAATCGATTCACGCTGCACGGAACGAAATGGTTCACGAGCGCGACGACCAGCCAAATGGCGCTCACGCTCGCGAGGCCCGAAGGAAATCCTCCCGGCGGCAGCGGGCTCGCGCTCTTTTACGTCGAGACGCGGAACGACGACGGATCGCTTCGCGACGGCATTCTCGTGAATCGCCTCAAAGACAAGCTCGGCACGCGCATGGTTCCGACCGCGGAGCTCACGCTCGACGGCGCGGTCGCGGAAGCGGTCACGGGGACGCGCGATGGCATCAAGAACATCACGCCGATGCTCGCGATCACGCGCACGTGGAACGCCGTCGGCGCGTCGACCGGCATGCGACGTACGGTGGCGCTCGCGCGCGATTACGCGAAAAAACGCGTCGCATTCGGTGCGCCCCTCGCGCAGAAGCCGCTGCACATGGACACGATCGCGTCGATGCATGCGGAGCTCGAAGGCGCATTTTTGCTGACGTTCCGCGCGATCGAGCTGATCGGAAAAGACGAGGCCGGCGAAATTTCCGAAACCGAGTCGCAGCTCCTTCGGCTCCTCACGCCGCTCGCGAAGCTCACGACGGGCAAGCAAGCCGTGAATGTGATCAGCGAAGGCCTCGAGGCGTTCGGCGGCGCCGGATACATCGAGGACACGGGGCTCCCGCGCCTTTATCGCGACGCGCAGGTCTTGCCGATCTGGGAAGGCACGACGAACGTGCTCGCGCTCGACGCGCTGCGCGCGATCGCCGCGAAGCAGGGCATGGCCGTTATCCGGCGTGAAGCGGGCTTTCTGCTGCAGGCGCTGCGCGATCCGCATCTCGTGCGTGCTTCGGCGCGTATCGAGCAGACGCTCGAGGA
>JAICXU010000776.1 GCA_025934595.1 Polyangiaceae bacterium
CCGTTTCGCAGTCGTAGACGAGCACGTCGCCCGCGAGCTTCGGCTTCTCTTCTTTCGGGTCGGTGACGTGGACGACGAACGGATCGAATTTGTTGTAACGAAGCACGTTGATGCCGCGCTCGAAGCCGGCGGGGTCGTAGAGATCCGAAATGAGCACCGCGAGACCGCGCCGTTTGTGCTGTGCGACGAACGTCTTCATCGCGTCGCCGAGGTCGGTCGTGCCTTCGGGCTCGAGCTCGCGCAAGAAGCGAAACGCCTTGAAAATGCGGGCTTTGCCGCGAGTTTCCTGCATGCGGTCCATCACGCGATCGCTCGTCGATACGATGGCGACGCGATCCAAATTCGCGAGACCCACGTACGCGAGCGCAGCACACACGCGCTTGGCGTACCGGAGCTTCGCGCCGTCGCCGAACGCCATCGATGCCGATGCATCGACGATGAAATAAATCGCGAGGTCCTCTTCTTCTTCGTAGAGGCGGAGGAGCAATCGATCGAAGCGCTGGTAGACGTTCCAATCGAGGTAACGAAAATCGTCGCCCGGCTGGTAGTCGCGATGGTCGGCGAACTCGACACCGCTGCCGGTCTTTTTCGTTCTGCGCTCGGCGCGCATTCGCCCGGAGAAAACCCGGCGCGAGATGAGCGCGAGGTAGTCGAGCTTGCGTTGGAAGTCGTCGTCGAAGAGCTCGTCGTCTTTCGGCGGCGGCCGCTTCGAAAGAGGAGCTTTTGCGATCGACTTCAGTCCATCAAGAAGACCCAACGGCCGCCTCTCTCTTGCCCGAGGGCGCCGCGCCAGGCTTCATCGAATCGGCGAGCCCGGCCTTCGTTTCTGGGAGCGATTTCAAAATCGCGTCGATGACTTGATCGGTCTTCACGCCCTCCGCTTCGCCTTCGAAGTTGAGGAGCACGCGATGACGGAGCGCCGGCAGCGCGATCGCGCGGAGATCGTCGATCGACGCGGCAAAACGGCCTTCGAAGAGCGCGCGAATCTTCGATGCGAGAAGAAGCGCCTGCGCGCCGCGCGGCGAAGCGCCGTAGCGACTGAAACGCTTCACGAGATCCGGCGCGTCGGGTCCGTCCGGATGCGTGGCTTGCACCAGACGAATCGCATAATCCTGCACGTGCCGCGCGACGGGCACTTGCCTCACGAGCTTTTGCATCGAGAGGATGGCATCGCGATCGAGCACGGCCTCTCGCGCCGTCATCCCCTCGCCCGTCGTGCGATCCAAAATGCCGTGCAGATCCTCGCGGCCGGGAAACGGCACGTGCAGCTTGAAGAAGAAGCGATCGAGCTGCGCCTCGGGCAAGGGATACGTGCCTTCCATCTCGAGCGGGTTCTGCGTCGCCAGGACGACGAACGGCTCGTCGAGCGTGTACGTCTTGCGGCCGACCGACACGCGATGCTCTTGCATCGCTTCGAGCAGCGCCGATTGCGTCTTCGGCGTCGCGCGGTTGATCTCGTCGGCGAGGACGATGTTCGCGAAGATCGGACCTTTGCGAAACTCGAATGCTCTGCCGCCGGCTTGCGTCTCGTCGATGACGGTCGTCCCCAAAATGTCGGCGGGCATCAAGTCGGGCGTGAACTGCACGCGCGAGAACGTGAGCGACAAGGTCTCGGCGAGCGTCTTCACGAGCATCGTCTTGCCGAGACCCGGCACGCCTTCGAGGAGCGCGTGACCGCCCGCGAGCATGCACGAGAGCACGCCGTCGACGACCTCTTTGTTTCCGACGATCGTCTTGCCGATCTCTTCGCGGAGCCGTGCGATCGCGCTCCGGAATTGCGTGACTTGATCTTGGACGTTCGATTCGCTCTCGCTCATGAAATGCCTTGTTTTATGGGTGTTTTAACAGCGGCCAGCTTGGTAGCGTCTAGCGTGGCTGATCTTCGCGCGGTCTGATCAGCTCGAAATATCTGCGCACGTAGAAACGGTAGCCGCCCGGGATCTCGTCCTTGTTGAGCGCTTCTTCGGCGACCGTGTGGTACTCGGTGAAGACGCGCGTGTAGCCCTTCGATGCGAAGCCGCGCTCGGCCGCGCCTTGGATCACTTCGCTGCGGCTGCCGCCTTGGCCGGTGTCTTGTCCCGCGACCTGCGTGTCTTCGGTGCCCGTCTTCATGTTCGTGGCCTGGCCTTCGACGTGCTCGTCGTGTCCGGAGCCGTAGCCGCGCGAGCCGGGTGATTCGCCGGTGCCCTGTCCACCTTGTCCGCTGCCGCCTGAGGACGAGCCGGAGCCCGAGCCTTGCGAGATCATCAAAATCTTTTGGCCGCCCGGCCCGACGACCCAGACCTCGCTCTTTTGCGATCCGTTGCCCTGGCCTCCCCCGCCTTGTCCGCCTTGCGTTTGTCCTTGCGACTGACCGCCGCCTTGTTGTCCGGCGCCTTGCTGTCCGCCTTGGCCGTTTTGCGCCTGCGTGCCCCCTTGTTGTCCGCCTTGCCCACCTTGATTCGAGCCTTGCCCGCTCTGCCCTTGCTGTCCTTGTCCGCCCTGCTGCCCGTTTTGCCCTTGGCCGTTCTGACCTTGCTGGCCTTCTTGGCCTTCTTGA
>JAICXU010000148.1 GCA_025934595.1 Polyangiaceae bacterium
CGGCTCTTTCGAGAGCGCGCGCATCGTCACGTCGACGAGCGGCTGCGGGATCATGCGGTCGGGCGCGAGCGTGCGCGGATCCGGCGGGGCTTTCGACAGATGCATGAGCACGACTTGCGTGGGCGAGTCTGCCTCGAACGGCAATCGCCCCGTGAGCAGCTGGAACAAGATGACGCCGACCGCGTAGAGATCGCTGCGCGCGTCGAGGGGATCTCCCCGACCCTGCTCCGGGCTCATGTATTCGGGAGTTCCGCACACGATGCCGGGGCTCGTGATCGAAGGCTGGTTCGTGGCCTCCGTCATTTTCGCGAGACCAAAATCGACGACTTTGACGAAGTCACCGCCTTGGCGGAGCGGCTCGATGATCACGTTCTCGGGCTTGAGATCGCGATGGATGATTTCGAGATGGTGGGCTTCGCCGAGCGCCGCGAGCACTTGCTTCAAGATGTCGACGATGCGCCGGAATACGAGCGGCCCTTCGTCGTACGCGACGCGCGAGAGATCGCGACCGCGCAAAAACTCCATGACGAGATAGAGCTGCCCGTCTTGCGTCTTACCGAAGTCGATGACGGCGACGGAGTTCGGATGATTGAGCCGGCTCGCGGCTCGCGCCTCGGTGATGAATCGCGCGACCGCGCTCTCTTCGCCGACGAGATGCGGATGGACGATTTTGACGGCGACCGTGCGACCGAGGTTCGTTTGCTCGGCGCGATACACGCGACCCATGCCGCCGATGCCGACGAGCTCGATGATGACGTAACCCCCGGGAAGCGTTCGACCGATCAGCGGATCGTCGGAGTCCTTGGTGACTTGCCCGATCGGGAATCCGCACGATGGACAGAACCTGTGCGACGCGTCGCAAGAAAAGCCACACTGCGGACAAGTTCGCGCCGACACCAGTTGCTCCAGGAACCTCGGATAGTAACACAAGCGGGATTCGCCGCTTTTTAGGCGTGCTCGCGGGGAGCCGATACCATCTCTCGGGTGTCGCGCCAGCGTCTTGGAGAGCTCCTCGTCGCCTCGAAGGTGATTTCGGAGACCGATCTCGAGCAGGCGCTCGCCGCTCCTCGCCAGCCCGGACAGAGGCTCGGCGACATCCTCATTCAGATGGGGCTCGTGACCGAGGCGCAGCTCACGCAAATCCTCGGGCAGCAGCACAGCGTGCCGTGGGTGTCGCTCTATCACATCGATTTTTCGCGGCAGCTCTTGAACCTGATCTCGCGCGAGCTCGCGGATCGCTATTGCGTCGTGCCGATCTACGTTCGGCGCGTGAAACGGCAAGACACGCTCTACGTCGCGATGGATGATCCGTCGAACGAAGCAGCGCTCGCCGAGGTTCAAAAGGTCGTCGGCCTTCCCGTGAAGCCCATGATCGCAGCACCGAGCGACATTCGAAATGCGATCCGCGTGTATTACGGAGCCGGTCCCGGAGCACCCGCGCCGCCACCGGCACCGATCCGCGTGGCTCCGCCCGCGCCGGAGACGACGCCGGGCCTGTCCCCTCTCGCGGTATCATCGCCGCCCGGAGCGATTCCCGCGATCGCGCCCGAAGATTCGAGCGGTGCCGCGACCGAAGACGAAGAGCCGGTCCCCTCGACGCTCGTCGAGAGCACGGCGACGGTGGAGACTCCCGCCGCAGTCGCTGCATCGCCGACGTCCGACGCGGAAGCGCCTCTCTCGTCCACCGCGGAGGTGCCGGCCGCCGACGAGAGCGTGCTCCGCGCCGCGAGCGGCGACAGCCCCGAGGCCGAGCCCGAGATCGAAGCGAGCGAGATTCGCGAGGTTCCGATTCCGCTGAAGCCGAAGTTCGGCGGACCGATGGTCGCGATCACGATGCTCGACGGCACGACGATCCAGCTTCCGGCGCGCAAGAAACGAGCTGAGAAAGCGGCCGACGAAGACGAAGCGCCGATGTCGGAGGCGGGCGGGCTCACCGCACGCGATCTCGTCGCGGCCCTTCGCGCGGTCGCACAAGGTCGCGATGCGAAAGCGGTGCTCGGCGACGACACGAGGTGGGAGAAGCTCTTTGCCGCGCTTCTCTCGATCATGCTGAAAAAGGGCCTCGTCGCCGATTGGGAGTTCATCGACGAGCTGAGAAAAATGTAAATGAACCGCCAAGGCGCCAAGAACGCGAAGCGGAAAACCTGAATTTTTTTCCTCGGCGATCTTGGCGGTTTCTACCCTTGCGTCAGATTTAGGATCGCTTCGTCGGAGAGACCCGCTTCGCGCAGGATCGTTTCCGTGTGCTCGCCGTGACGCGGCGGCTCGCGATGTTCCATGTTTCGCGGCGTCACCGGCGTGCGCAGCTGCATCAGATTTCCCCAGCGCGATTTCAGATCGAAGAAGAGCCCGCGCGATACGATTTGCGGATCGGCTTTCAGCTCGTTCGGCGCCAGCACCGGCTCGAGACAGTAGTCGCCCGACTTCGCGATTTCGATCCACTCGGCCTGCGTCTTCTCACGGAAAATATTTCGGAGCTTTTCTTTCAGCGCGGCTTGGTGCGAACCGGTGACGAAATCCGCCATCGACGATTCGTGACCGATCACCTTCGCGAACGCGGTCCAGAATTTCGGCTCGAGCGCGCCGAGGCTCATCGCGCGATCGTCCTTCGTCGCATACGTGCCGTAGATCGCGATGCCACCCGTGAGCGCTTCGTCGCCAGCTTTCGGCTCTTGGCCCGCGATCATCATTCCGAAGCTCGCCATCGCGAATCCCATCGACGCTTCGAGCATCGCGACGTCGACGACGGATCCCTTCCCCGTGCGATCCCGCTCCGCGAGCGCAGCCAAAGTTCCGACGACGCTCCAGAGCGCTCCTCCCATGTCCGCGAGCTGGAATCCCGGCGGTTGCGGCGGCGCATTCGCCGGACCCGAAAATCCGAGCACGCCGGCGCGCGCGAGATAATTGATGTCGTGACCGGCGCGATGCGCGAGCGGGCCGTCTTGCCCGTATCCAGTGAGCGCACAAATCACGAGGCGCGGATTTTTCTCGAGCAGCGCCGCGTGCGAGAGATTCAATCGATCGAGCACGCCCGGACGAAATTGCTCGAGGAGCACGTCGTAGCTCTTCACCATCTCGAGAAGCGCGTTTTGCGCGGCAGGCTTTTTTAGATCGAGGACGGCGCTTCGCTTGTTGCGATTGATCGCCAAAAAGAGGGCCGATTGCGCTTCCACGTTCGGCGCCGTGGCGGGCATTTGCGGCGGCATGTGACGCAAGTAATCGCCTGCGCCCGGATCTTCGATCTTGTCGACCTGCGCGCCGAGATCGGCGAGCACCAAAGACGCGAACGGCCCCGGAAGGAGCCGGCTCAAGTCGAGAACCTTCACTCCTTCGAGGGCCGCCGTCATCTACGAGGCTGTAGCGCGCAAACCTGCCGCGCGTCTAGACCACGCCTATTTGTACGAGAAGAGCTTCTGCAGCTTCATCGCGAGCATCTGGTTGCCGGCGACCTTCAGCTTGCCCGCGAAGAACAGCTGCATGCCGTTCGCTTGCGGATTCTCGACGAGCTTCTGAAAATCCTCGGCCGCGATCGTGATCGTGCAATCCGCCGGACCCGTGCCGGCCTTGCAGCTCGGACCGCTCGACGAGACGTCGATGTTCCACTCGCCTTCGCCGGTGACGTTCATTTGATATTTCGCGCCGATGGTCTTCGCATCCTCGGCGTTCTTTTCGAGAGCCGCGGGGAGCTCTTCGTTGAACAGCTTTTTGACGTCCACACCCATGGCCTGTCTCCTTGATAATGAATCGCGGTTCAGTGGCTACACGTTGGGGCTTAACGCGTCAAGGCGCGACCGTGCACCACACGCGCAAATAGCTCGTGTCTCCTGGAGCTCTCCTAGAGCTCTCCTAGAACCCGACGGAACAGACCCGATTTCGGCCGGCGGATTTCGCGGCGTAGAGCCGGCGGTCGGCGAGAGCCACGAGGGCGTCGATGCTCGCGCCGATCGGGAATTCGTCGAGCGAGGAGATCCCGATGCTGACCGTGGTCTTGATGTCGGCGTCGCCGAATCGGATTGTGAGGCGCTCGACGCCGCGGCGTATGCGCTCGGCGGCGAGGTGCACGTTTTCGTGCTCGATACCGCGCACGAGCAGGATGAATTCTTCGCCGCCGTAACGCGCGAATACGTCCTCCGTGCGAATCAGAATCTGCACGCACGACGAGACCGCGCGCAAGACGGCGTCGCCGCCCTGGTGCCCGTGCGTGTCGTTCTTCTGTTTGAAGTGATCGAGATCGAGCAGCACGATCGAGACGCGCGTCTTGTGCCGCTCGGCGAAAGCGAGCTCGGCCTCGAGCCGCTCCAGGAAATAGCGGCGATTGTAAGAGCTCGTGAGCGCATCGCGCGTGGAGGTTTCGTAGAGCTGCCGCGCGAGCATGTCCTCGGCGGCGTCGACGATCGAAAAACGAAGGACGAGATTCGGCCCGATATGCACGCGGTCGCCGGGGCTCAACGCCACCCGCCCTTCGATCGGCTCCGCATTCACGAAGGTTCCGTTCTTCGACTGCAGATCTTCGATGACGTATCGCTTCGCTTTGCCGTCGCCGACGACCCTGATCTTGCAATGCGCGCGGCTCGCCTCGACATCCTCGATGCACACTTGTGCATTTTGCCCGCGACCGATGACGAATTCGGTGAGCGCGTCGTCGAGCGAGAAGACCTGGCCCGCGTTCGTTCCCGTCAGCAAGAGGAGCTGCGCTTGATCGCCTTCGCGGAGCTCCGGGAGCGCGAAGACAGGCCGCGAAATGATGCCGGTGTCCATCTCCGCGAAGCCCGTGGGAAGGAGGGAGCCGTCGGAACGGCGCGCGGGATTGGGCTCGCTGCTCGGCGGCTTCATGGACAAAAATCCGTGGTGACGAAGGCCGGCATCGCGTCGATGTCGGCTCGCTTCACGACCTTCGAAGAAATGATCTTTTCATATTCGGATCCGCTCGCGCGAAGCGTGCGCGCGCCGGTCGCGGGATCGACCGACGCGAAGCCGAACTTCGGACAGAACCCGTTCTGCCATTCGAAGTTGTCCATCAGCGACCAGTGGAAATAACCGCGCACGTCGAGGCCGTCTTTCATCGCCCAACCGAGCTGATAGAGGTGCTCGGCGAGGAAGCGCGCGCGATTGACGTCGGCGCGATCGGCGATTCCGTTCTCCGTGATCACCACCGGAAGAGAATACGGTGCCACGTCCTCTTCGAGCATGGAACGTAGACCTTCGGGATAAATGTCCCACGCGACGTCGGTCTTCGGGCGATCGGTCGGCAAGTGATCTTGGATGACGGCGGCGTTGACGACGGGGATCACGACGCCGCGATGCGCGCTGATGAGCGTGTCCGAATAATAATTCACCCCGATGTAATCCATGCGGCCCTTCAGCGTAGGGTCGCCCTGCTTGTCGTTCGGGCCCGTGTAATTTCCGTCGATGTCGTCGTCCCAATCGCCGCGGATCGTGGCGTTCAAGAACCACTGATTCCACAAGTAGTGGACGTGCTTGGTCGCGTCGATGTCGTCTTGATCGGTGGGATCTTCGGGATGGAACGTGCGCTGGTGTTTCGCGACGGAGACCCACGCTGCTTTGCCGTCCCCGTCGGCGTCGACGGTGTCGGCTTGATGGATCGCGTCGAAACACGATGCATGCGCACGAGCGAGCGCGCGCGCGACGTCGAATGCTCGCGTCGCATCGAGCACGACGCCGGGCGGTGATCCTCCTTGGATGTAGCCGGTCGTCACGTAGACGAGGGGCTCGTTGAGCGTCACCCACCAATCGACCTCTCCGCCGAAGTGCTGCGCCATGCGCGAGCAGAACGTCGTGAAGTCGGCCGATGTTTCCGGACGCTCCCACCCTTGCGGATCGTTCGGATGCGAGACGTCCGAGAGCCAATTCGGAAGCGCCCAATGGAACAAAGTCACGAGCGGCGTAATGTGTGCATTCTGCAACTTTTGAATTTCCGAGTCGTACGCAGCGAGCGCAGCGGCGTCGGGCGTGTTCGAGTCGAATGAAGCTTGGGTCGGGAAAATGCGACCCCACTCGATCGAAAATCGGTACGCGTTCTGTCCCATTTGCGTCATGAGCGCGATGTCGTCATCGACGTGCGCGAGCGCGTCCGGTCCGCCGTCGTCGGGCGTGTCTCCATTTTTGATCCGCGACGGCGAGAGCGCGACCCAGTCCGCCCAATCGGTATGCGTGTCGGCTTTCTCGATTTGAAATCCCGCCGTCGCCGTTCCGAACAGGAAGCCCGCGGGGAACGTCACCGCGTCCGGCGGCGGCGGCGTGGATGCCGCGTCGGATTTGCAGGCGAGCATCGCCAGAGGTGCGAGGGCCCCGAGCCAGGCACGGCGAAAATCCATCGCTCGAAGCTTAGATTGGCGTTATCGAACACGCATGGGAATTCTCGAAGGAAAAGTGGCCGTCGTCACCGGCGCCGGCAATGGTCTCGGCAGATCGCACGCGCTCCTCTTCGCGAAAGAAGGCGCCTCGGTTCTCGTGAACGATCTCGGCGGGCCTCGCGATGGCAGCGGCAGCGATGCGAGCGCCGCGGAGACGGTCGTGAAAGAAATTCGCGCCGCCGGTGGCAAGGCCGCCGCCAATCACGATTCGGTCGCGACGGTGGAAGGCTCGAATGCGATCGTGAAAGCCGCTGTCGACGCGTTCGGAAAAGTGGATGTCCTCGTGAACAACGCGGGAATCCTGCGCGACAAATCTTTTTTGAAGACCGACGAAGCGATGTTCGATTCCGTCATTGCCGTGCACTTGAAAGGCACGTTCCTCGTTTCGCAGGCGTTCACGCGCCAGCTCGTCGCGCAAGCCGCGCAGGGAAACATGGGCGGCCGCATCGTCAACACCACGAGCGTCAGCGGCATGATGGGCAACTTCGGCCAATCGAATTACGCGGCCGCGAAGGCCGGCATCTACGGTCTCACGCGCACGATGTCGATCGAGCTGCAAAAACATCGCATCACCGTGAATGCGCTCGCGCCCATCGCGAAGACGCGCATGACCGAGGATTTGCCGATGTTCCAGACGGTCGACACGATGACGCCCGAGCACGTCTCGCCCGCCGCGCTGTTTCTCGCGAGCGATCTCTGCGGCGATCGCACGGGTTACGTGCTCGCCGTGGCGGGCGCGCGCATGTACGCGTTCAAAGTGATCGAGACGGCCGGAAAATTCAAAGACGGTAACGGCGGCGTGTGGACGCCCGAAGAAATCCGCGACAACTGGGACTCGATCGTCAAG
>JAICXU010000445.1 GCA_025934595.1 Polyangiaceae bacterium
GAGGCAGCACGGCAAGCGAAGCGAGGCTGAACATGCTCGATTTGAAGATGGACCGCGAAGGCGTGGCACCGAAAGACGCGGCGACGCTCATCGTGCTGCGCGACGGGGAGGCCGGCCTCGAGGTTTTTTGCGTCGAGCGCAGCAAGCAATCGAAGTTCATGGGCGGCGCGATCGTGTTTCCCGGCGGCAAGCTCGATCCGTCGGATCTCGACGAGCGTTGGATCGCGAGCGTGGGCGCGATCTCGACGCGAACGGCTTTATTTTCCGAGGACCCGAACGTCGCGCGGGCGCTCGCGATCGCCGCGAGCCGTGAAGCGCTCGAAGAAGCCGCGCTCCTTCCCGTGTCCGGCGGTACGATCGCACACGAGGATTTGCTGCTGCTCCGCGCGCGTGCGGAGAAAGATCCGACGGCGATCCTCGAGATGCTCGAGAAGGCAGGGCTCGCCCTCGACCTCGGCGCGCTCGAGCCATTGTCGCGTTGGCTCACGCCGGCGGCGGAGTCTCGCCGCTACGACACGCGATTTTTTTTGGTGCGAGCGACCGAAGGCCAGCATGGAGCCCACGACGCGCACGAGACGACGTCGAGCTTCTGGGCAACGCCGGCCGACGTGCTCGCGCGCTTCGATCGAGGAGAAGTTTTTCTCGCGCCCCCGACCCACCGCACGCTGGAGATTTTGGCGACTGCCAAATCCGTCGATGAGGCGTTCGCGATCGGACGTCGCGCGTGCCTCGATGTCATTTGTCCGGAGCTCGCAGAGCACAAAGACGCGCGCGGCGAAACGATGGCGCTCGTGCTGCCGGGAGATCCTGCTCACAGCGTGAAATCGCCGAGAATTTCCGGCAAATCACGCTTCGTGCTGCGCGGCGAGAAGTTCGTGCCCGAGGACGCGCCGTTGGCGAGGTAGCGGGATCCGCAACCGAGTCGGAGTCCGAATCCGAAAAATCAGCGTCCCTCGCGATACGCCTTCACCGCGTTCACGATGCCATCGCTCAAACGCGCTTTGTACTCATCACTCGCGAGAAGCTGCTCCTCGAGCGGATTCGAGATGTAGCTCGTCTCGAACAGCACTGCGGGCATGCGTGCGCCGACGAGCACGTAGAAGCCCGCGTTCTTCACGCCGCCGTCGACCGTGTCCGCGTAGCGCAGCTTCAGCGACGTGACCGCGGAGCGCTCGAGGAGATCGGCGAAGCGCTGCGAGTGCGTGGCTTCGTCCGCGATCTTCATCGAAGCCAAAATCGAGCCGATTTCGCGTGTCGCGGCTTGGCTCGTCGCGTTCTCGCGCGCGGCGACGCGGGACGCGGTTTCGTCTTTCGTCGTGTCGAGCACGTACGTTTCGACTCCGCGCTTCGCGTGCGTCTCGGCCGCGTTGCAATGAATGGAGACGAAGAGATCGGCGCCGGCCGCGTTGGCGCGCGCCGTCCTTTCTTCGAGCGAGACGTAGCGATCCGAATCGCGCGTGAGCACGGCCGTGACGCCTTGGCTCGCGAGCGCCTTCGCGGCGAGCTCGGCGATCGCGAGGGTCACGTCTTTTTCGCGAACGCCGGCCCCGCCGATCGCGCCGGGATCGCTGCCGCCGTGACCCGGATCGAGCGCGACGATGCGCGCTGCGCGGCCATTTTCTGCGGTTCCCGGAGGTCTTCGGGCGACGTCGATGACGACGCGGAATGGCTCGACCAAATGGAACGTGCGACGAAATCCGCGGCCGTCGAGCTCGGTCGTGATGCGCGCGCCGGTGGACGTTGGCTCGATCAAAACGCGCGTCGCGATGCCTCCGACGAGCGTCTCGCGTGGCGCATTTCCGACGTCGACGCCGTCGAGATCAACGAAGGTGCGAAGACCGTGATCGGCCGTGGGCGGCTCGTCGCCGATGCGCATGGGTGCGGGTCGATCCAGCGTGACGACGATGCGAGCGGTGTCCTTGCCGCCGATGGGAACGAGCCCCGTGATGTGCGGCGTGCCGGAGGGGAGCGCGCCCGCATCGAACGAGAGCTCCATGCCGAGCGATCCGTTTTGCGCGAGATCATGGTCGATCGCTTCGAGCACGCGCGACGGCGGCCGGAATGGCGCAATGCGCGCGAGCTTCGCGTCGATCGATCCGCGACACGAATCGGCGGAGTCGGTCGCGTCGGAAATTCCGGCATCGGCCGCCGCGCGTAGCGAGAATCGACGCTCGGCGCGATAGAGCTCGCGATAGGTGACCGTCGCGTCGTGCGCGACCTCGCCGGCGATTTGTGCGGCGCGGATCGCGGCCTCGCACGCGCCGGCGTACCGCGGCTCACGCGCTGCTTTTCCGAACGTCTCCGCGGCCTCCTTCGCGTCTTGCTCTTTGCCTTCGACACGCCATGCGCGCTCGAAAAGCGCACCCGCGAGCGCATGGAGCTCGACGGCTCGTGCGCCGCTGCCTTCTTTGTCCGCCGAGGCCTCGACGCTCTCTGCGACCGCGAGCACGTCCGCGCGAGACGGGAGCTGCGCCGCCGCGAGGAGCGCTTTCGCGTGCTCGGTCTCGGCCGATCCCGCGTCCGCATTCTTCGAAGAGCCGCCGGCGCACGACGTCACACACGCGAGGAGCCACGGCACGAAAAGAGGCCGAAAAACCGCGAAAAATGCGGCTCTGCTCTTTCGTGTCCGTGCGCCTTCGCTCGATGTACTCTCTTCATTCATGTCGGACGCCACACAGCCCATTTATTCGGATCGCGCTTCGGGCGCAGCATTCCAAGATGCACGGGGAATGGTCAACGCTTACCTCGAACGATTCGCGTCGCGCGCCGGCACGACGATCACGCCGCTCGATGATGCAGGATACACGCAATTGAAGAAGGGCTCCGCGAGCGTCGGCGTGAACGTGCTCGAGGACCATGGCGTCCTCCTCATTCTCGCGCCCGTCATGGAGATTCCGGCGAAGAATCGCGAGGCGCTCTATAGGCGCCTCCTCGAGCTCTCGTACATCACGACGAGCGACGCCGCGTTCGCGATCGACGCACAAGAAGAGAAGATTTACGTGCGGTCGCTTCGGCGTCTGTCGGGCCTCGACTACGAAGAGTTCGAGGACCTCGTCGCCACCGTCGGCAAAGTGGCTGACGAATGGGACGACCTCCTGAAGAACGAATTCGGTCCGTGAATGGGTGATCGGCCCGTTGCCCGATCGGAAGCCAAAAGCACGCGTCCGCGTCGCGAGGAAGAAACCGCACGATCCAGGCGTATTTGGCCTGCGATGCAATGCGTCGCTGTTTGTCGGATCCCGGCCCGGGTGGTACGCTTTCCGACCTCATGTCGAAGATTTCTCCCATGACCGAAGCCGAGCTCGATCGCATCGCTTCCGGCATTCGCCCCTCGTGGGAGCTCGATGACGCACCGTTTCGTCCGGCGGGTTTTGCGTCGCCGGAGCTCGAGGCGCTTCTCCACGGAAATGGCGCCGGCAATGGCGCGCTTCATGTGCATACGAACGGCGCGGCGGCAGCCATCGTCGCGCAGCCGATCGTGGCCGTGGCCGCAGTTGCTGCCGTCGAACCTGAGGTAAGAGCGGCGCCCGTCGCGCTCGTCGAAGCGGCAATCGCGCCCGCTGCCGTGCCGGCCGCGAAGCCTGCTTCCGTGCCTCCGCCGGCGCCGAAGCCTGCCGCGCCGCCGTCGTCTCGCGAAGCACCGCCCGCGCGTGCGAACGGCGTCGTTCCGCCTGCTGCGCAGTCCGATCCGTTTGCCATCCCGTCGTCTTCGAAAGGCAAGCGAAGCAGGTCGACTTCGTCCGCCGAGCTCGTCGCGATGAAGAAATCGAGCACGGGCCTTTGGCTTGCGATCGGCGGCGGCGTCGTCGCCATCGGCGTCGCGATCTTCCTCTTCTCGGGCTCGTCGAGCAAAACCGAATCGGCGAAACAAGAGCCGTCCGCGCAGCAGCTCGCGGCGTCGGCCGCAAAACAAGAGATTCCGCCGCCGCCGGCGACCGACGAGATTCCGCAACCCACGGCCAAGGCCACGGCTTCTCCGCCGCCTCCCACCGACACGGCGCCGGAGCCTCCGACGCCCACCGCCGCGCCGGCCCCCACGCAGACCGCGCATGCGACGCACAACCCCGAGCCGACCGCGCATCACACGACGACCTCGCATCCGAGCGCTCCGCCGACTTCGGGCGGAGGCGGTGGCAGCAGAAAAGGCGGTATCGTTCGCGACGTACCTTTCTAGCCTGGACGCGC
>JAICXU010000818.1 GCA_025934595.1 Polyangiaceae bacterium
CGCATTTCGCCGTGCATCCCTTTGCCCACGAAATCTCGGTAGCGCGCGAACTCGGGCTCGACGGGCTCGTCGGCCCGCGCGATCCCGACCGCATCGAAGCCGAGCGCCTTCGCTTTTTCGACGATGCGCGTCCGCGGGTCGGCCGCGGAGTCGGGGCGTTGGGCGCCACGAATGGGGGTTTGACGCGCCATGTTGATTTTCCGCGTGGAACTTAGCGCATGCGGGAGAGATTTTATGGGCGGGGGCGGTTTTTTGTGCGAAGAACCGCGCCATGAGCTTTCGATTCACGACTCGCCTTGCCAGCTTCGTCTTCGGTGCCTCGTGTGTTCTCGCGGCGTGTAGCTCGCACAACTCGGTCGTCGCTTCGAACGAGGGCGGCGCCTCCTCGAGCGACCTCGTGGACAACGACTTCTGCAAATCGACCACCGCAACGTGCAGCGGCTCGAAGCCCATCGACGCGTGCGGCACGTGCGTCCAAGCGCCCACCGCCGATCTCGCGCGCGGCACGAACCTCCACTATTTTTCGTCGAGCGATCCGACCGTCGATCTCGACTGCCTCTCGAATCCGCCCGCGGGTGGAACGCCGCAAAACGTCACGCTCACCGGCTACGTGAAGCTCTTCTCGAGCGGCAACGACTCGCAAGGCGTGAAGGTGGAGGTCTATCAGGAGAGCGGCAATCACGACGGTGCCCTCGGCGCGCTCGTCGGCTCGTTCACGACGTCGAGCAGCGATACGGCCGACCCGCCGCAAATGCCGCTGCCCACGTGGTCGACGAAGTGCCCGGCGGAGGGTTGCAAGCTGCGGACGTACTTCGTCGCGAACGTGCCCACCGAAACTCCCCTCGTCATCAAAACGAGCGACGCGACGCAGAGCGGCCAGTGGCAGGACCTCTACGACTACAACATCTACGTTTCGAACAGCGCCGTCGTGACGACGTCGCCCGTCCCGAGCACCGGCATCGATGGCTTCCCCGCTTCGGGCTCGTTCGCCCCGTACGACGCATCGTGTGTCGCGGCCACCGATGTGAACACGGTCGCATCGGCGGCGGGCGGCCTCACGGTGAAAGCCGACAAAGGCGTCCTCGCGGGCGAGGTCCACGATTGCGGCGACGTCCGCATTTCCGGCGCCACGGTCGACACCGACGCCGCGCACGACGGCCCGCTCTTCTACTTCAACACGAACGAATCGGATCCCACTCCCGATCAATCGCGCGGCCCGCAAGGTCTCGGCACGTCGAACCTCGGTCTCTTCGGCGCGCTCAATCTCGCGACGGCCACGCCCATCCACGTTTCTGCGGTCGGGAAATCCGGCGGGCAAAACGTGCTGCTCGGTTACTACACCGTGCAGGTGTTTCCGGGCGCGGTCACGGCGCTCTCGTTCCGCGGTCGCCGTCCTTGGCAGAAGTGACGGCTCGCGGCCGCGACCTGGCGCGATGAAGGCGTGACCGACCGAAAAATTTTTCATCAACCCGCGAAGGGCGCGGGATATCGCGCGAACGTCGACGCGCTTCATCTCGCGCGTTTTGCATCCGCGAAGACGGCGCGCGTGGCGTTCGATTTGGGCGCCGGCGCAGGCGCCGTCGGGCTCGAGCTCTTGGAGCTCGATCGAGCCGTGCGCGTCACGTTCATCGAGATCGACGCGGACGCATGCGCGTTTTGTTCGAAAAATATAGGGTCTCGTGCGATCGCCGATCGCGCGCGCGTCACGGAGGGCGACGTGCTCGATGCCGCAGAAGCGGAGCGCGGCCGCGCCGACCTCGTCGTGTGCAATCCGCCTTACGTCGAACCGGGTCGCGGCCGTCTGCCCGCCGAGCCGCGTCGCGCGCGCGCACGCCAAGGATCGCTCGACCGATTCGTCAAAGCGGCGCGGCTCCTTCTCGCGCGACGCGGACGCGCATGCTTCGTCTACCCCGCGCCTTCGCTCACGACGCTCCTCGCGGCGCTTCGCGCAAGCGGCCTCGAGCCGAAGAGAATGCGCCTCGTGCATGCCAAGCCGCGGCTTCCCGCGCGCATCGCGCTCGTCGAGGCGCAGGCGGCAAAAAAAGGCGGGCTCGTCGTCGAGCCTCCCCTCGTCGAGACGTGACCGGCCGCTAACGGGCGCCGCGGAGGCGATCCAGGACGATCGCACACGCCGCGCGCACGCTGAGATGATTGTATTCTACATCATTCTCGCGAAGCGCCGCGCGCACGGGCTCGAGCGTCGCATCGGCGGCGGCGATGATCTCGGGCGCGAGCCCCCACCCCGTTCCGAACACGATCAGCACGTTTTTCCCGGGTGATTCGAGCCGCGCGCGGGCCTCGCGCAAGGAGATCGGCGGCGCTACGTCACGTGCCGCCGTCACCCACGTCTCGACATTTTCGCGTCCGCCCATGGCGTCGATGGCGGCGTCGAG
>JAICXU010000028.1 GCA_025934595.1 Polyangiaceae bacterium
CATCAGTCGATCGGCGAACGCGCAGCAAGGCAGCTTTCCAACACCACCAAGACGCCGCCGCAGTGGCGCGGCGCCACTCCGCGATGGCTCGTCCAAATGATTCCGTGGGCGCCGGTCGAAGCAGGCGTCTATCGCGTGAATCAAGCGCTCGACGAAAAGTTCGACGTGAAATGCAGCCCCGCCCAAGGCGAGGAGCTTCCCGTCGCGTTCAACGACTACGAGCCGAACCCGCGCGAGTACGTGCTCACGAACGTGACGACGACGATCCAAGTCGACACGCGCATCTCGGATCTTTTCCGAAGCCCGTACGATCAAGTGAAAGAGCAGCTCGGGCTCGCGGTCGAAAAATTGAAGGAGCGACAAGAGAGCGAGGTCCTCCTCAACAAGACCTACGGCCTGCTCCACAACGTCGATCCCGACATGCGCGTCAAAACGCGCAAGGGTCCGCCGACGCCCGACGATCTCGACGAGCTCATTGCGACGGTCTGGAAAGAGCCCGCGTTTTTCTTGGCGAACCCGCGCGCGATCGCCGCGTTCGGTCGCGAGTGCACGCGCCGCGGTGTTCCGCCGGCAACCGTGAATTTGTTCGGCTCGCCGTTCCTCACGTGGCGTGGCCTGCCGATCGTGCCGAGCGACAAGATCCCCGTGAACAAAGAGAACAAGACCGAAATTCTCTTGATGCGCACGGGCGAGCGAAAGCGTGGCGTGGTCGGACTGTTTCAGCCGGGACTTCCGGGCGAGGTGAGCCCGAGCCTCACGGTGCGCATGATGGGCATCAATCAGAGGGGCGCAGCGATGTACCTCTTGTCGCTCTATTGCTCGGTGGCCGTGCTCACGCACGACGCGCTCGGCGCGCTCGAGAGCGTCGCGGTCGACCACTACCATGAGTACAAGTGATCCGAAGGGTCCGGCTTCAGCGGGCTCCTCGCCGTCGCTTCCCGAAGGCTACGCGCCGCTGACGACGCAGCTTCCGCGCGCGAACGAGACGCCGAATTTTCCGACGGCAGCCGCGGCCTCGACGCCGGGGATCGCGCTCGCGGCGGCGCGCGTTCCGGGAGGTCCGTCGCTCCCGGATTTCGATCCGATGACGCTGACGCGCGTGATCTCGCAAATGGCGAACGAGATGTTCTCGGCGCCGATCCCGCCGGCGATGGGCGCGCCCGGTCCCCAAGACGTGAGCTCGCTCGCGCCGTCGGCCTCTGCGCCTTCGCCTCCCGCCGGCGCCGCAGGATCGACGGCGCCGATGATGACGTCACCGCCGGAGACGCCCGCGGCGATGCCGAACCCGTCACCGAACGTGCCCGGCGGATCGTCGCCGTTCGACGCGCCGCCGAATTTTTCTGCGATCGAATTTCCACCCGATCTTTTCGGCGGCTTCGATCCCTCGAAGGATTTGTCGTTGCCCGTCGCGCCGCCGATCGCGGAAATGCCGCAAATCCCCGCACAAAACGAGATCAAGAGCCCGGCCGCGGTGCCGCCGGCGCTGTCGCTGGAGTCGTTCGAGATCGTTCCGCACGACGACATCTCGATTCGAGGGCTCGGTCGCGAGCCGTTCGACGCGAACGTCATCAAACGCGAGTTTCCGATCTTGAGCGAGCCCGTGCACGGCAAGCGCCTCGTGTGGCTCGACAACGCCGCGACGACGCAGAAGCCGCAAGCCGTCATCGATCGTCTGAAGTTTTTCTACGAGCACGAGAACTCGAACATCCATCGCGCCGCGCACACGCTCGCGGCGAAGGCGACGGACGCGTACGAGTCGGCGCGCGAAAGCGTGCGTCGTTTCATCAAAGCGCCGCAGGCGAAAGACATCGTGTTCGTGCGCGGCACGACCGAAGGCATCAATCTCGTTGCGCAGAGTTGGGGCCGAAAGAACATCACCCAAGGCGACGAGATCGTCATCACGTGGCTCGAGCATCACGCGAACATCGTTCCGTGGCAGATGCTCTGTCAGGAAAAAGGCGCCCGTCTTCGCGTCGCGCCCGTCGACGATCGCGGACAAGTGCTCCTCGACGAGTACGAAAAATTGCTGAACACGAAGACGCGTCTCGTCGCGTTCACGCAAGTGTCGAACGCGCTCGGAACGATCACGCCCGCGAAGGAAATGATCGACATGGCGCATCGTCACGGCGCCACGGTGCTCCTCGACGGCGCGCAGTCGGTCTCGCACATGCCCGTCGACGTGCAGGAGCTCGGCTGCGATTTCTTCGTATTCTCCGGACATAAAGTGTTCGCGCCCACCGGCATCGGCGCCGTCTACGGCAAGAGCGACCTCCTCGAGCACATGCCGCCCTGGCAAGGCGGCGGAAACATGATCCAAGACGTGACGTTCGAGCGCACGACGTATCAAGGACCGCCGTTCCGTTTCGAAGCGGGCACCGGCAACATCGCCGACGCGGTCGGTCTCGGCGCCGCGCTCGATTGGCTCTCGAAAGTGGGCGTCGAGCGCGTCGAACGGTACGAGCACGAGCTGCTCGAATACGCGACGAAAGAGCTGAGGGCCGTCGACGGCCTCACGATGATCGGCACCGCGCCGAACAAGGCCGGCGTCCTCTCGTTCATTCTCGCCGGTCAGAAAACGGAAGAAGTCGGCGGCATGCTCGATCAAGAAGGCATCGCGGTGCGATCCGGACATCACTGCGCGCAGCCGATTTTGCGCCGTTTCGGGCTCGAAGCGACGGTGCGTGCCTCGCTCGCGCCGTACAACACGATGGGCGACATCGACGCTCTCGTGGCCGCGCTGCATCGCCTGCAATCAGGGCGCAGCGGCATGCGCTGAAGAAGAGCGAACGCGCCGTCGTGATATAAAGGAGAGATGGTTCGATCGATCGCGGCGCGCGAGGCGCAAAAGGTGATCGCGAACGGCGACGTCGACGTCGTGGACGTGCGCGAGCCGCACGAGTGGGCCACCGGTCACATTCCCGGCGCGCGTCTCGTTCCGCTCGCACGATTGCGCGACGATCCCGACGCGGCGAAGCTCGGATCGAAAGTTCTCTTCGTGTGCGAGCAAGGCGGTCGGAGCATGAAAGCGGCGGAGATCGCCGAGGCGCGCGGCGTGAAAGAGATCTTCAGCTTGAACGGCGGCACTTCCGGGTGGCGTGATGCGGGTCTGCCGATCGAGACGCCCGAAACTCCGCCCGCCGAAGAAGGCGCGAATCCGGAGCTCGACGCCGTCGTCGCCGCGAATCTCAAAGAGCTGAGAACCAAACGCGGGCTCACGCTCGATCAGCTCGCGGGCCTCAGCGGAGTCGGCCGACAAACGCTCGGACAGCTCGAGCTCGCGCGCCCGGTCTCGAGCGTCGGAACGCTTTGGAAAATCGCAGTGGCGCTCGAGGTTCCGTTCTCCGCGCTGCTCGCGCGTCCCGGTACGAATCAAACGCGCGTGTTTCGCGCCGCATCGGCGAAACGCATCGCCGACGCCGACGGCCGCTTCTCCTCGCGCGCGCTTTTTTCTCCGGACGACAAAAACACGTTCGAGCTCTACGAGCTCTTTTTGGCGCCGCACGGTCGCGAAGATGCCGAGCCACACGCACCTGGCACGCGCGAAAATCTCGTCGTCACGCACGGAAGGCTCGTGCTCGAAATCGGCAAAGAGCGCTACGAGCTCGCGCGCGGCGACGCCATCGCGTTCACGGCCGACGTTCCGCACGCGTACGTGAATCCGGCGAGCGAAGAGTGCTGGATGAATCTCGTGATGACGTATCCCGGCTATTCCAGCGCCTGAAACGAGATCCGACTTCGCTCCTTTTTTGACGTGGTGAAATCCGGATCGATACGATCGTGACCCTACCGGAGGTCTCTTCGATGAGCGCGATTTTAGCCCGTAAAGTGCATCGACGTGCGTTTCGACGCGGCGTTCTCGTGAGCTGCGAGGTCGTTCGCGAGCACGATTTTCAGCGCGTCGCGCGCGTCGGAATCGATCTCTCGACGGAGGGCATGCTCGTGAAAGCCGACGCGAGAGTCCTCACCGGCGAAGATCTCTTCGTCGCGTTCCGAGCTCCGTATGGTCGCTGGTTCGACGTGCGCGCCACCGTCGCACGCGTAATCCACGGTCGGCGCCCCGGCGATGTCGGTCCGTGTCTCGGCCTCGAATTCCACGATCACGACGACGATTGGCGGAGCCAGCTCTTCGAGCATCTTCGCGGGTGGCCTGGCCGTCCGCCTTCGCGCGTCGCCGCGTAGTCTCTCGAGCTTGCTCGCGTGGTAGCGTTCCTTGTATGAGCGCGCCGCGGACGATCGATTTTTATTTCGACTACTCGTGCCCCTACGCCTATCTCGGCTTCACGCAGCTGGCGCGCATCGCGAAGCTCACGACCGCGAAGATCACGCTGAAGCCGATGCTGCTCGGCGGCGTCTTTCGCGCAAACGAGACGCCGCAAAAATTGTTCGCGACGCTCGCGCCCGCGAAGGCGCGTCACAACGGCGAGGACATGGATCGCTGGGCGCGCCTCTTCGACGTGCCGCTCACGATGCCGAACGCACATCCGTTTCGAACCGTCGAAGCGCTGCGCGCGACGATCGCGACGGGCGTCGATCCGAAAGTCGTCGAAGGATTTTATCGCGCTTATTGGGTCGAAAATCGTCCGCCGAGCGACGAAGCCACGCTGCGTGAAGTGCTGGAAAAAGCGGGGCACGATGCGAATGCGATTTTGGATCGCATCAAAGGCGAAGAGCTGAAATCCGATCTCTTCAAGCGAACCGGTGAAGCGATCGCGCACGGCATTTTCGGCGCGCCCGGCTACGTCGTCGACGGCGAGCGTCTCTATTGGGGACAAGATCGCATGCACATGGCGCTGGGGCTGCGCGCGGAGGACGTCTATCCTCGTCGGCGCATCACCTCGCGATCGGAAAATTCGGAAATGCACACGCTCGACTTCTTCTGGGATTTCTCTTCGCCGTTCGCCTATCTCGGAAACACGCAGGCCGAAGCCGTGGCGGAGCGAACGGGCGCCAAGCTCGTGTCACGCCCGATGCTGCTCGGCGGTCTCTTCAAAGCGATCGGACAAGTCGACGTTCCGCTCGCGACATGGAGCGACGCGAAGCGAAATTACTACCTGCAAGACATCGTGCGCTGGGCCGAGTACTGGGGCGTGCCGTTCAAGTGGCCGTCGCGATTTCCGATGAGCAGCATCAAGGCCTTGCGCGCGTATCTCGCGCTGCCGGAAAATCGGCGGCTCGATTTTCGTCGCAAAGTCTTCGCGGCATATTGGGGCGAGGATCGCGACATCGCCGACGATGCCGTGCTCGCCGGGATCATCGGGGCGGATGCCGCCGACGTGCTCGCGAAGACGCAAGACCCCTCCGTGAAACAAGAGCTCATCGCCGCCACGAAATTCGCGGAGCAAAAAGGCGTGTTCGGCGCGCCGACGTGGATCGTCGACGACCGCGATCTTTTTTGGGGCCAAGATCGGGTGCTGCTCGTCGAGCGCGCGCTCGCGAAAGAGTGAGCGGCGTTCCGTTCGGGCCCGTCGACTGGATCCCCGCGCATCCACGTGAGCCTCTTGCCGACCAGGGTGTAGGCCCGAAACCCCTAGAAAATCCCTGCAAAACGAGGCAGCCGCGAATACGGCGGCCGATTTTTCCCGAGGCACGAACACTGCTCATGCCGGGGCACGCGATCTCCGCGCTCTTAGAGGTGCCCGAGCCCCATGAAGACGACGTCGCTCCTGTCTCTCACGATTCTCGCATCGCTCACGACGCTCGCCGGTTGCTCGGTGGGAAGCGACACGAGCGATTCGTCCGATCAAAAGGTCGTCCAGATCCCGGAGTCGCCGGTGAAAAATCAGGCGATCGGAAACTGCTGGCTCTACGCCACCGGTAGCTGGGTCGAGTCGATGCACAAGGCCGCGACCGGGGAGGTCGTGAGCACGAGCGAGTCGTACTGGAGCTACTGGGATTGGTTCAACACGATCACGAGCGGAGGCGTCTCCGGATCGACGCTGCCGACGGGCGGATTTTTTCCGCGCGCGGCGTGGTTGATCCAAAGCTACGGCTACATGTACCAGGCCGACTTCATCCCGGCCGACTCGCTCGGTGACACGCAGAATTCGCAAGACACCGCTCTCACCGCAATCCAAGCGTCGCTCGCGACCGGTGCGCTCGCCACGCCGGAGTCTCGCCAGAACGCGACGCTCGTGCGCGCGGAGCTCGACAAAGCGTGGGGTCTCTCGACCGACGTCGCTGCCGATCTCACCGCGACGTTCGGTGCCGACGGCTCGAAAGCATTCGGCGGAACGAACGCGGCCACGCTCGCCTCGGGCACGCACGTGCATCGAGCGTCGGATCTCGCGACCGGATCGATCGCGAATGCGGACGGCACGACGTCGAAGATGACGCTCGCGGATTTCGTCGGCACCGGTGACTCGTACTCGCGCTCCGGTCCTTACGTGTGGCAAGAGGTGACGTACCCCGATGACGCCGCGTCACGCCGGCAGGCGCAAATTCGCGCACAAAAAGCGCTCAATTCCGGCTGGACGGTTCTCATGAGCTGGTACGTCGATTTCAACGCGCTCGACGGACAAGGACACTTCAACGCGCCGCCCGCGAAGCCCGGTCGTCAAGGCGGGCACATGACGGTGCTCGAGGATTATCAAATCACCGACGTGCCGGGCTTCGGCACGCTGCCCGCGGGCGAGCTCGCGACGCCCGCCGAGCTCACGGCATCGCTCGACCCGAGCGCGAAGATCGAATTTTTGCGAACGAAAAATTCCTGGGGCAACTACGAGTCGCTCGCATCGATGCCGGGTTACTTCGACATCTACGAGGCGTACTTCGACGGTCCGATGCAAGAATGCCAAGTCGACGGCGACGACAATCCGATCGACGGCACGTGCACGCCGCAGACGCCGCTCGGCGAGTTCGTCGTCCCGCCCGGCTTCTGACCACGTCGCCCTGCGTCCAGCTTCGTTCTGACGACTAGCGAATCATTTTTGCCGAGATGGCGGTGAGCTCGTTCTTGTCGACGTCCGACACCAGCACGTAACCGAGCTCGCCTTCGCTCCACGTCACGGTCGTGAATCCGCGCGCTGTTCCGACGAACGTGCAGCCGTCGCATTGCGCGCTCCGCGGCCAGGGCAATCCTTCTTTTCGCATCACGAAGAGGGAGACGACGTGCAAGCGGCGCTTGTAGACGAACGCAGCCGCTTTGCGATCCATGAAGACCGCCACCGCGCCGCCTTGCATCGGTAGCTCGTCGTCGCCTTCGAAGATGTCCATCGGCGCGAAGTCGACCTTGCCTTCGAACCACGGGCGCACTTGATGCACGCCGCCGCTCGCGATGTCGAGCGGATGCTCGGAGTAGAGGATGCGCAGATGATCGTTCACCGCTTCGTCTTGGAAGCGCGGATCGCCGTGATCCCGGGCGCTGCGCACGACGAGCGATACGCCTGCCGCGGCGGCGAGCGAGCACGCGATCCCCGCATACAAAAGCGCGGCCCTCCGGCGCGACGCACGAGGCGGCTCGCCCGCGCGCGTCTTCAGCTTGGCGATGAGCTCGCGCGACGGCGCGTGCTTCGGTCGACGCGCGAGCACGTCGTCGGTGGCACGCTCGACGGAGTCGAAGTGGCGGCATGTTTCGCAGGACGCGAGATGGGCCTCGAGCTCTCCTGCTTCATGCGAAGAAAGACGTCCGCGCAGATTTTCGTGCACGAGCTCCTTCGCGCGCGCGTGATCCAAGGTCGTCATCGAACGTACTCCGCGAGCGAGGCGCGCAGACGGGCCCGAGCGCGCGAAAGCCTGGATTTTACGGTTCCGCGTGCACATCCAGCGAGGTCGGCGATCTCTTCTTCGTCGAAGCCCTCGAAGTCGAGAAGGACGACGAGGCGGCTCTCTTCCGGCAAGCCCATGAGCGCGCGCTCGATGTCCTCGGCGACGACGTGCTTCAGGAAATCGATCTCGACGTCGTCGCGCAAGAGCTCGTCGTCGTTCGCCATGTCTTCGGCGAGCTCGGACGTGCCGCCACGCTTTTTGTCGCGCCGTCGCTGATCCAAGAACGTGTTGCGAAGGATGCGAAAGAGCCACGCCTTCATGTTCGAGCCGGGCTCGAAGCGATCGTAGGCGCCGAGCGCACGCACGAAGGTCTCCTGCAAAAGATCTTCGGCCTCCGCGCTGCTCTTCGTCAGATAGCGCGCGAAATCGTAGAGCGGCTCTGCGAGCGCGAGCGCCTCGGTCAAACCTTTGTCCTCCTCCGCCGCCATGCGCACGCCAGTCTACTCAACGCTCAAAACGCCGTAGCCCGAGATTGGTTCCCTTCGGAACCAAACTTCGCGTGCTTCGTTTTTCGACGCGGAGGATTCATGTCGAAGAATCGAAGAGAATTTTTGATCGAGCTCGGCTTCGGCGTCGTGTACGCGTCGGGGCTCGTCGCGTGTGCCAGCGCGGCCAAGAACGACGCGGTGGTCGGCGGTGAAAATGCGCCGAAGAGCGCGCCGCCAGTCCGCGACGATTTTTATTTCGTGCAGATGTCGGACACGCATTGGGGCTTCCAGGGGCCGCCGAACCCCGAGGCCGGTACGACGCTCGGTCACGCCATCGAGCAAATCAATGCGCTCCTCCCGCCGCCCGATTTCGTCGTCCTCACCGGCGACATCACGCAAACGACCGACGACCCGCAAGAGCGTCGGCGGCGCATGCGCGAGGCGAAATCGATCTTGTCGGCGCTCGAGGTGAAAGACGTTCGCTTCTTGCCCGGCGAACACGATGCGGCGCCGGACGCGGGCGAGGCGTTTCACGAGGTGTTCGGCGAATCGCATTACTCGTTCGATCACAAAGGCATTCACTTCGTCGCGCTCGACAACGTGTCGGACTCCGGCGCGGCCGTCGGCGAGCCGCAGATCGCATGGCTCCAAACCGATCTCGCGAAGGTGCCACGAGATCAGCCCGTCGTGGTGTTCGCGCATCGGCCGCTCTTTCCGCTTTTTCCCGTGTGGGACTGGCACACGATCGACGGCGACGACGTGCTCCAGGTCCTTTCGAGCCACGACAACGTGACCGTGTTTTACGGACACATTCATCAAGAGCATCACCACATGACCGGCCGCATCGCGCATCACGCCGCGCGTTCACTCATCTTTCCCTTGCCCGCGCCCGGATCGGTTCCGAAAAAGTTGCCGTTGCCTTGGGACGCCAGCGCGAAAGATCACGGGCTCGGCTTCCGCCAAATCGAAGTCGATGCGGACGCGGACGGGAAGCGCATCGCGATCGTCGAGCATCCGCTCGCTTGAGCGCCATTTTCGAGCTGAAAATCGCCCGCGTTGGGGTATCTCCGAAAAAACGAAAAAACGACGTGCGACGTGTCGATTTCGCGCGCGCTCGATCGTCGTGGATAGGAACCCCGAAAAGGAGGCCCCATGAAATATCTGACGTTCATCCGCCATAGCGAAAAACACCGTGAAATGGGCCCGCCGCCCGCGCTCATGCAAGCCATGGGTGAGTTCGTGCAGCGCTCGCTCAAGAATGGAACGCTCGTCGAAACGGGCGGCCTCTTGCCGAGCAAGGACGGCGTGATCATCCGGCTCGAAAAAGGAGAGCTGATCGTGAAGGACGGTCCGTTCACCGAGGCGAAAGAAGTGATCGGCGGCTACGCGATCCTCGAAGCGAAGACGAAAGCGGAGGCCGTGCGCATCGGCACCGAGTTCATGGAGCTTCACCGAAAGCACTGGCCCGAGTTCGAGGGCGAGTCGGAGGTGCGACCGATGTTCGACCCCGGCATGGGTCCGTGAAACGCGAGCGCCGCCGCGACCTCAGAAGCTGAGCGTCGCGGCGCGTTCGGCGTGGTAGCTTCGCGCCATGTCGATCACTCTCTATCACCACCCGTTTTCGCGTGCCGCCGGAGTCCTTTGGATGCTCGAAGAAGTCGGCAAGCCCTACGAGCTCAAGTTCGTCGACATCATGAAGGGCGGAACGAAGGGCCCGGAAATCGTAGCGCTCAATCCGATGGGCAAGCTGCCGCTCCTCGTCGACGGCGACGCGGTCGTCACGGAAGCGGCCGCGATCGGGCTTTATCTCGCCGATCGCTATTCGTCCGGCAACCTCGCGCCGAAGCTCGACGATCCCGCGCGCGGGACGTACTTGCGATGGTCTCTCTTCGCGCCGTCGGTCATCGAGCCGGGCGCGATGGCGAAGTTGAACGACTGGACGTTCAAGCCGTCGCAAGCAGGGTGGGGAACGTACGAAGCGATGATCGCGTCGATGGACAGCGCGATCGCGGGAAAAGAGTTCGTCTTGGGCGATCGTTTCTCGATGGCCGACTGCGTGTTCGGCGGCACCGTGCGCTTCATGCTTCGCTTCAAAATGATCGAAGGCACGCCCGCGCTCGTCGATTACGCTGCGCGCCTCGGGGAGCGACCGGCGGCGAAGCGCGCGGACGAACGCAACATGGCCATCGCGAAAGAGCATGGCCTCGGCGGCTGACTGACGTTTTCGATCACTCGCCGGGCTCGCCGGTGTCTCCCGTGTCGAGCCACGTGAACGCGTCGTCGAAGATGCGCTCTCCGTCGGCGATGTTGCCGTGCGTGCACTTCGGCATTTCCATGTATTTTGCACGTACTCCGCGCGCGCCGAGCTTTCTTGCACCCGATTTCATGCGTCCCGGGACGTCGCGCGAGCACGACATCGAGACCACGGCGTGCGCGTTCACCAGCTTTTCGATCCAGAGATCTTCGGGTGGCGCGATCAAAATGAGGCGCGGAAAAAGGTCCGGCCATTTTTCGTGCACGAGCTCCGCGATCGACGCGCCGGCCGAATATCCGACGAGCGTGAAGCCGTCGGGCGGCGCCTTCATGTCCGTCGCCGCGAGCGCGCGATCGATGCGCGCACGTTGCAGATTCGGATCCCACGTGAAGGAGTGAAAACCCGACGTCGCCGATCCGCACGGCTTGTCGCCGTCGATCGCGACGACGCCGCCATGCATTTGCGCGGCGTGGTTGAACGCCCAGAGATACGCGCCCGCGTTCGAGCAGAGACCGGGCAAAAATACGATCCGCACAATTCCGGGCGCCTCACCGCGCACGAACGACGCCGGCGAATCCTTCGGCACCGGCGCTTGCTCGACGAGCGGAGCGGGTAGCTCCACGCGTGCGCCCGCATCGACGACCGCGGGCGCGATCGACGCGGCGGTCGACGTCGGGCTCGTCGGCGCGACCGCCGTCGATGCGGAAACAGCATGATTTTCGCTGCGAATCGACTCGGCGCGACACGCGAGCGCCGCGCCCGTCAGCGTGAAAGCGAAAAGGCCAAAAGCGATTTTCCCGCGCATGCTCCTTCGTCGCGCGAGCGCGGGAAAGTGTGACGCGGAATCATTCGGACGTGCAGCTTCCGGACGAGAAGCTGCACTTGCCTTCCGCTTTGCAGAGCCCGCCGCTCGCGCAGGCAGCTTTGCCTTCCGACTCGGTCATGCACGTGCCGTCGCCGGTCGGATCGGGATTGACGCAGTAATGATCGGAGTCGCATTCGCGGTACACCGTGGCTCCGCTCACCATGCACGGATCGCCGGGGCCCGCCGAGTGAAACACGTACCAAATTCCGCCACCGCCGATGACGGCGAGCGCGCCGAGGATGCCGACGGCGATCATGCAGCCGTTTCCTTTTTTCTGAGGCGGCCGCTGTTGTGCGCCGTATTGCGGACCGTAACCTTGCGGGCCGTACCCTTGCTGTTGTTGCGGCGGGTAGTACCCACCCGGTTGACCAGGAGGTCCATATCCGCCGGGCTGACCAGGAGGTCCATATCCGCCGGGTTGACCGGGCGGGCCGTAGCCGCCGGGAGGTTGTCCGGGTGGACCGCCGTAGCCGGGAGGTCCTCCGCCGTATCCGCCGCCGCCTTGTCCATAACCCGCTGCCGCACGATCCCCTGCGATCATCGCCTCACCTTTCACGTCGATCACTCGTCCCCATTCTCTTCGGGCTCAGCCGTGACGAGCAACGGCATCTCGAAGAGCTTCGCATAATCGCACACCGCCGCCGCTTTCGTCTCCGCGATGTCGCGCGAGTAGACGCCCGCGACGCCTTTTCCTTTTCGATGCACCGCCATCATGAACGTGGCCGCGCTCGTCTCGCTCATGTGAAAAAATTGCTCGAGCACGTGCACGACGAACCACTTCGTCGTGTAGTCGTCGTTGTAGAAGACGACGCAATAGCGGCGCGCCTTCGCGGGCTTTTCTGCGCTCTCTTCTTTTTCGAGCACATCGTCGGCGTTCTTCGGCTCGAGCCCGCTCACGATGCGACAATCATAAACCGCGCGCGCCTTCAGTGGCGTTTGAAGTACTGCACCTCGCGCTCGTGCTTCTCTGCCGCCGCGCGGGTCTTGAACGTGCCGAGATTTTTGCGCTTGCCGGTCTTCGGATCGACCTTGCGCGAATAAAGGCGATATTCGCCGGACGCGAGCTTGCGGATCATGATCGTCTCCTTCCTTCAGGGCGTGCCGCTCATGCCCGTGACGTCGCTCGTCACGAGCTTCTGCCGTGCGTCGGGATTTGCGAGCGTCGACGTCACCGAATCGAACGTGACGTTTTGCACGTGGCGCAGGTAGTAGCCCCACGCGGGGAGGTCGCCGAACATGTTCGACTCCGGATATTGATTCGGCGTGGCCTCGGGCGGAGCTCCGGGCACCGTATTCGAGTTTCCGTCGAACGTGACGTTCACGCGCCGGAACGTGAGGTTCGTGATCGGATACGCGAC
>JAICXU010000042.1 GCA_025934595.1 Polyangiaceae bacterium
AGGTCAGCACGAAGACGAAAGAGGAGCCCGTCTCCGTGCCGAATCCTTTCGAGGCTGAGCGAAGCTTCGCCGACATGGCGCCCGCGACGGCGGCGCCCAAGGGAACGCTCGTCCCCGCTAGCGATCGCGGCTTGCCGGACGCGGGGCCAATCGAGTCCGCCTCGGCGCCGAAGCTCACGGAGACGGTGGGTCCGGACAAGCGCGCGCGCAAGGCGAGCGAAAAAGCTGCTTCGCCCGCGACGCAGGAAGACTCGGAAAAAGAAGACCGATTGGCGTCGACGAGCCCCGGAATGCGAGCGCCGAATTTCGAGCGCTCCTCGGCGTCGATTCCACCCGCGAAGACGAGCAAGGCGCTCCTCGTGATCGTCGCGCTCATCAGCGCCGGCGTCGCGCTCGCGATCGCAGCCGTCGTCAGCTCGATGATGAAATGATCGGCGCGCGTCGCAGGCGCGTCGCCATCAAGCTGCTTTCCTCAAAAGCGAGCGAACGGCGTGCGCGATTTCGTCGGCGGTGAAGGGCTTGTTGAGGAACGCCGTGCGCTCGCCGAAGTCGCCTTCGCGCATCGATGGATGCTCCGTGTATCCCGAGATGTAGAGCGCAGGAAGCTCCGGCCGACCTTCGCGCAAATGCCTGACGACCGCGACGCCGTCCATGCCTGGCATCACGAGATCGGTCACGACCATGTCGAACGCGTGAGCGCTGCGGAAGCGACACACGGCATCCTCGCCGTCGTTGGCCTGCACGACCGTGTATCCGCGTCGCTCGAGCGCTTGCGTGACGGCACGGCGCACGTGGGGATCGTCTTCGACGAGTAACACGCGCTCGGATCCCACGGCGCCCATGCGCTGACTGGTGCGCTCGATGCAAAGCGCCGGCTCGTCGACTCGGGGAAGAAACACGTTGAACGAAGAGCCGTGTCCGATTTCGCTCACCACGTGCACGACGCCGCCGCTCTGTTTTACGATGCCGAACACGGTGGCGAGCCCGAGCCCGGTTCCCTTTCCGACCGCCTTCGTCGTGAAAAATGGCTCGAAAATGCGCGCGACGGTTTCGGCATCCATACCCGTGCCGTCGTCGCTCACCGTGAGCACGACGCAGTCGCTGCCGATTTCGGAGGGCGCTGCATTCGCATTCTGCGTGCGAATGGTCACACGACCGCCAGGCGGGAGCGCGTCGCGCGCGTTGACGACGAGGTTCATGATGACTTGCTCGAGCTGTCCCGGATCCGCTTTCACGGAAGCGAGCAGCGGATCGAGCTCGAGCTCGAGCTTCACGTCTTCGCCGATGATTCGTCGCAGCATGCGATCCATTTCGGAGACGACGACGTTGAGCGACAGCACGCGCGGCTGCAGCACCTGCCGGCGACTGAACGCGAGAAGCTGGTGGGTGAGCGATGCGGCGCGAGCTGCCGCCGACTCGATTTCCTCGAGCAACGATTTCAGCTGCTCGTCCTCGCCAACTTGCTCTTTCGCGTAATCGGCGTCGGCGAGGATCACGGCGAGGATGTTGTTGAAGTCGTGAGCGATGCCCCCGGCCAGCCAACCCACGGCTTCCATTTTTTGTGACGGCCGCAGTTGCTCCTCGAGGCGCAGCTTCTCGGTGACGTCGACGTTCTGCGCAAGAACGGCTCGACGTCCGCCGACCGTGATCAGGTGCGAGGTGATCTCGAGATCGAGCGTGGACCCGTCTTTTCGACGATGCTGCTTCATGCCTCGCCACCGCACTGCTCGCCCGCTCGCACGAGAGGGGGGCGCTACGCTCGCAACCTGCCGCAGCTCGGGATCGTCGCGCTCGACTTTCAAGTCGGTCATGGTGCGCGCGAGAAGCTCGGTCTCCGTGTAGCCATAGAGCTGCAGCGCCGCGTCGTTGGCTTGGAGGATTTCGAGGGTCGCCGGATCGAACAAAATGATCGGCAAAGGCATTCCGTCGAAGAGAACGCGGTAACGCTCTTCGGAACGGCGCAGCTCACTCGCGGCTCGTTCGATTTCCTCTTCCGCCTTTCGCTGCGTGGTCACGTCGCGCACGACGGTGAGCCATGCCGGCGCACCGTCGAACAGGATCGCGCTGCTACCACCCTCGACGATGGCGACCGCACCGTCACGACGAACCCAGCGCGCTTCCACGAGGCCAATGTCCTTGCCTTCGACTTGCATCTCGCGGCATCGCACGAGACGTTCGACATCGTCGGGATGGAGGTGGGCGAGGCTCGAAGCTCCCACGAGCTCTGCGGCATCGGGAATTCCGAGCAAATCGGCCATTGCCGCGTTCGCGTAGAGGATGGTGTGTCCCGCACGAACGAAAATGGAGTCAGGCGATCGTTCGACGAGACCCTTGAAGCTGGCTTCGCTGCGAGCGAGACGCGCGCAGACGTCCTGCATCTCGCGGGACGAAACCATGAGCGATCGCTCGATCGTGTAGCGATCTTGATCCGCCTGCTCGTACGTTCGCGTGATGCGCTCGATGAGGCGCTTCCACTGCTCGGCGTTCGGCGGAGAGCCCGCATCTACCGAGAGCTTTCGGAGCTGACGCTGCAGGAGCGGATGCACGCGTGCGCCCGTCACCGCTCGGAAACGGTCGTGAGCGTCATGGTCTGGTTGTGGAGATCGCACGCGCCGGTCGTGAAGGGCGAGATCTCTCCGTAACTGTAAAAACCGACCTGTTTGGCTTCGGACGGCAGCACGTCGCGCACGGCTTCGATCTCTTCTTCCGTGCGCTCGCCGAGAACGAGCCGGCGCCCCACGCAGCTGATCGCGAGGGAGAGAATGGGCGCGCCTTCGGTCCAAACGCCGCTCGCCATCGTGGCGGCACCGGATGCACCCATCACGAGCCGATCGAAATTTGCGCGCATCAACTGCGCGAGCGATCCCACGGGCATGTCGCCTGCGAACGTGATCGATTGTTCTTCCTCGTTCACGGCGAGGATCGTGCGAACGAGCTGCTTCTCGTCGTCTTCGCGACCGCGCACGGCGAGCGGGAAGAGAAGAGCGGTCGCCGGAATGCCCGCCGCGCGATCGCCGAGATACTCTTTGTACAGCTTGAGAGCGGGTTTGCCGTCGAGCTCGTGGAGGACATTGCCGACCGCTTTGGTGATGCGACGCTCGGGACCGAAAATATCCCAACCGCCTTTGGAGCCGTGGGTGATCTGCGCGCGTTCGCCGTAAATTCCGAGCGCCGCGACGCGCTCGGCGCCGACGACGTCGCCATCGAAAACCCACGTCCGTTGAAAACGCTCGCCGTCCGCGGCGAGGCCACCGGTCACGCTCACGGATTCGGGCGTCGCGGAGCTCACGCCGCGAACGAGCTCGCTGCCATTGACGTGAAGCCCTTCGCTCAAGAGGAAGATGGCGCGCAAGTCGGGTGCGGCGAGCCGGCGCGCGATCTCTTCGCCGGCGCGAAAGGATTGGGTGCCCGGACCGATGGTCGTCGATGCGGTCCGCACCGCACCCTGCTCCATGCGCCCGACGGCGACGACGATCGAGTCGTCTTGAACCGAGTCTTTGTAGATCTCGCCGGCCGTCGAGCAGCCGAGGATGCGCGACCGCGGAAAGGCCCGGCGAAGCTCGAGGAGCGCGGACGGATTTTCGCAGAACGCGGCGCCGCCGAAACAGACGAGGAACGTCGAATCGGAATCGAGACCCGTCGGCAGGTCCGAGGACCACCCGGAATTTCGCTGAAAGAAAGTCGTTTCGAGCTGCATGTCGTCGTCGGCGCTCCCCTCTTGCCAACGATAGAACGGCCGGATCGCAGGGGTTCTTTAGGGGGAACCGGGACCCGTCCGGTTTTGACGCCCGGCCGCCTGGACGGGTCGCGATTGCGGTCGCGATCGTCCAGAACGAAAAAAGCCGAAGCGTCCATGACGCTCCGGCTTTCGACGACCTCGCAATCAGCGCGAGTGAGGCTTACACGCGGCGGCGCTTCGGCGGGCGGCACCCGTTGTGCGGCACCGGCGTCACGTCGCGAATCAGCGTGACCTTGAATCCGCTCGTCTGCAGCGCACGCAGCGCGCTTTCGCGGCCGGCTCCCGGACCCTTCACGAAGACGGCGATGCTGCGCATCCCGTGCTCCATCGCGCGACGTGCGGCTTCTTCCGCGGCGAGCTGCGCCGCGAACGGCGTCGATTTGCGCGAGCCCTTGAAGCCACGCGAGCCCGCCGACGACCACGCGACGGTGTTGCCGTTGACGTCGGTGATGGTGACGACGGTGTTGTTGAAGGTCGATTGAATGTGCGCGATGCCGGTCGCGACGTTCTTCTTGACCTTCTTCTTTTGCGGCTTGCCCTTCGGCGGTGCGACGGAGGGAGAGCCTGCGGCTGCTGTTTTCGCGGTTGCCATGATGTTCTCTATTTTCTTTCTTTAACTCAGACCGGCTTCTTCACGGCGCGAGCGAGCACGCCCTTACGCGGACCTTTGCGCGTGCGCGCATTCGTGTGCGTGCGCTGGCCATGCACCGGAAGCCCTTTGCGATGGCGCAGACCGCGGTAGCAGCCGATGTCCATCAAGCGCTTGATGTTCGTCTGCACCTCACGACGCAAATCGCCTTCGACCTTGTAGTCGGTCTCGAGGAGATCGCGGATCTTCTTGATCTCGGTCTCGGTGAGCTCCTCGGTCTTCTTCGTGGGCGGGATGCCTGCTTTTTTGCAGATCTCGCGCGCGGTCGCCTGGCCGATTCCGTAAAGATACGGAAGCGAATACGCGACGTGCTTGTGACGGGGGAGGTCGACTCCTGCGATGCGTGCCATTTTTCGTTTCTCTCTTTAGCTCTGAAGCTCTGATTAACCCTGGCGCTGCTTGTGGCGCGGGTTTTCGCAAATGATGCGCACGGTGCCCTTGCGGCGGACGACCTTGCACTTGTCACAAATCTTTTTGACGCTCGGGCGGACTTTCATTGGATTCTCGTTCGCTGATTTCTTGTCAGCGCGCAGGCTTGCGCGCGTCTAGCTAGGTTTACTTGTGTCGATACGTGATTCGACCGCGGCTCGGGTCGTAGGGGCTGACTTCGACGGTGACGCGGTCGCCCGGCAAAATTCGGATGTAGAATTGACGCATTCTCCCGCTGATGGTGGCGAGGACGACCAAGCCGTTGTCGCATTTGACGCGAAACATCGCATTCGGCAGCGCCTCTTGCACGACGCCGTCGAATTCGAGCTTGTCCCCCTTCGGTTCTTTCCGTTCTCGCCGTTCGCTCACTCCATCTCCGTTCGTTTATCCGAGAAGCTCTCTCAGCGCCTGCTGGTTATTTCAGGCTCGTTGCTTCGAGCATGCGCTTCGTCACTTCATCCACTTTTCCGACCCCGTCGACTCGTTTCAGATTTCCCCGCGCCGAATAGAACGGCAAAAGCTCCGCCGTCATCTTTTCGTACGTGTCGAGGCGCTTTTTGACGACGTCCTCGTGATCGTCCGCGCGGTGCTCGAGGTCCTCTTCCCGAGTGCCCGCGGGAGGGGGGCTATACTTCAAATGGTAGATCTGTCCAGTGCGTTTGTCCGTGCGGCGCAGGACGGCACGCTCGACCAAATGCTCGCGCGGCACCTCGATCGCCACCACGAGATCGATCTTCTGACCGCGCTTCTCGAGCATGGCATCGAGGGCGGTGGCTTGCGGAACGGTGCGCGGAAAGCCGTCGAGCAAAAATCCATTTTCGCAGTCGTCCGCTTTCGTGCGTTCGTCGATGAGACCGATCACGACCTCGTCCGGAACGAGCGCGCCCGCCACCATTTTCGCGACGAGATCCTCCGGCAAACGACCTTCCGATTTCGCGGCGCGAAGCATGTCGCCCGTCGAAATTTGCGGAATCTCGGCCTTTTTACAGATGATTTTCGCTTGGGTGCCTTTGCCGGCTCCCGGCGGGCCCACCAAAACGAGGCGGAGGCTCATATGTCACGCCTCCCGCGGATCTTCGTCGCCTTGCCGCCGGCGCCGGAGAGCCCTTCGTAGTTGCGCGTGATGAGATGCGCTTCGATCTGGTTGACCGTGTCGAGCGCGACGCCGACGACGATCATGATCGAGGTGCCACCCCAACGGAACGGGATGTGGAACATCTCGCTGATGATCGACGGCACGACGCAGACGGCGGCGACGTAGACCGATCCGCCGAATGTGATGCGCGACAGCACGTGATCGATGTAGTCGGCGGTTTGCTTGCCTTGGCGAATGCTGGGGATGAAGGCTTGCTGCTTCTTCAAATTCTCCGCGACGTCGACCGGCTGGAACGTGACCGCCGTGTAGAAGTAGCAAAAGAAGATGATGAGGACGACGTAGAAGCTGTTGAACGCCCAGTCGCCGCGCTGGAGAAGCTCTTGGAGCGCCGACATGCCGGGGATCTTGAAGTTCGCGAGCGTGGCCGGGAACATGAGCAGCGACGACGCGAAGATCGGCGGGATCGTTCCGGACGTGTTCACGCGGAGCGGCAGGAACGAGGTCTGACCGCCATACACGCGGCGCCCGACGTTACGGCGCGCGTAGTAGATCGGAATGCGACGCTGGCCGCGCTCGAAGAAGACGATGGTGGCGACGGTGACCAGGATGATCGCCGTGACCGCCGCGATATTGAGCG
Organism: Polyangiaceae bacterium; assembly: GCA_025934595.1. GTDB lineage: Bacteria > Myxococcota_A > Polyangia > Polyangiales > Polyangiaceae > JAICXU01. The sequence goes on from JAICXU010000042.1 coordinate 6,551, forward strand.
GCTGGATGTTGCCCTTGTTCGTCTCGAAGTACTGGTACACGCCGTTCGGAATTCCGTCGACGATGCCGGCGAAGATGATGAGCGAGATTCCGTTTCCGATTCCGCGCTCGGTGATTTGCTCGCCGACCCACATCATGAAGCACGTGCCGGTCGTGAGCGTGATCATGCTCATGATGCGGAAGCCCCAGCCCGGATGCACGACGACGTCGCCAACCGCGGCCGAGCCCGAGAGGTCGCCGTTGTTCAGCGCCTCGAGGCTCATCGTGATGCCGAAGCTCTGCATGAGCGACAGCATGATGGTGCCGTAGCGCGTGTACTGGTTGATCTTGCGCGTGCCTTGCTCGCCCTCTTTTTGAAGCTCTTCGAGAGGCTTGTAGACCATCGCGAGGAGCTGCAGGACGATGCTGGCCGAGACGTACGGCATGATGCCGAGCGCGAAGATCGACAGGTTTCCGAGCGCACCGCCCGAGAACATGTTGAAGAGGCCGAGCAGGCCGCCCGACTGTTTCGAGACGACGGCTTGCATGACGTTGCGATCGACGCCGGGGATCGTGACGAACACGCCGACGCGATACACCGCCATCATGAAAACGGTGTAGGCGACACGATTGCGCAGCTCCGGCACTTTGCCGATGTTCTGGAAGCCGGAGAAAAGTGCCATTTCGCGCGCCTTTTTCTACTTTTTCAGGCCGCTGCCGTCGAGACGAGAAGCGTCTTGCCGCCCGCCTTCTCGATCTTCTGCTGCGCGCTCTTGGAGAACGAGTGCGCGGTGACGGTGAGCGATTTCGTGAGCTCGCCGTTGCCGAGGATCTTGATGCGGTCGCAGCGACCTTTGACGATGCCGCGATCACGGAGCGAGGTCTCGTCGACCTTGGCGCCGGCGCCGAAGATTTCGAGCGAGCCCACGTTCACTTCCGCGACGCGAGCCGCGAATGCATTCGTGAAGCCGCGCTTCGGCAAGCGACGCGCGAGCGGAGTTTGGCCGCCTTCGAATCCGCGCTTGATGCCGTTGCGTGCGTACTGACCTTTTTGACCGCGACCGGCCGTCTTGCCGAGGCCGGAGCCCACGCCGCGACCTTTGCGGGTCTTCTTCTTCGTGGCGCCGTGCGGCTTGGCGAGCTTGCTGAGTGTGTCTGCCATAATTTTTTTCGAGCGGCGATCAGCCGTCGTCTCCTGGTTTTGCGAGAACGGTTTCGCGACGGCGCTCTCAGCCGTCGACTTCCTCGACGGATACGAGATGAAGGACCTTCTTCACCGCGCCGCGGAACGACGGGGTGTTTTTCACGACGACGCTCGAGCCCGGACCGCGAAGGCCGAGACCCAAGATCGTCTTTCGCATCGTGTCGTCTTGACCGATCACGCTGCGGTGTTGCTCCACTTTCAAAGCTTTTTTCGCGCTCATGACTTGACTCGCCTTCCCGTTTACCCGGATTAGAGGGTTGCGCCGGACGCGCGGTCCTGCGCGGAGACGTTGTGGACCGAGTGCACCGATTTTTTGTCGGCCGCGAGCACTTCGCTCGGATCCTTGTGACGTTTCTTGGCGACGTCTTCGACGCTCTTCAACATGCGAAGCGCTTTGATCGTCGCGCGAACCACGTTGTGCGGGTTCGAGCTGCCGAGGCTCTTCGTGAGGATGTCGTGGATGCCGACGCTCTCGACGACGGCGCGAACGGCGCCGCCGGCGATGACGCCCGTTCCGGCGTGGGCCGGACGAAGCATGACGCGACCTGCACCGAAGTGACCGGTGACGTCGTGCGGAATGGTGACGCCGAGGAGCGGCACCTTGAAGATGTTCTTGCGCGCCTGGTCGTTGCCCTTGCGGATGGCTTCGGGAACTTCGTTCGCCTTGCCGAGACCGACGCCCACGTGACCGCTTTCGTCACCCACGACGACGAGCGCCGCAAACGAGAAGCGACGGCCACCTTTGACGACCTTCGCGACGCGATTGATGTGGATGATGCGTTCCTTCAGTTTTTCTTCGTCGATTTGATAGTCGATCATTTTTCTTCCGAGCGCGCAGGCTTGCGCGCGTCTTGAGTGGCCTCAGAACTTCAAACCGGCTTCACGCGCGCCGTCTGCGAGAGCGCGCACGCGCCCGTGATAGAGGTAGCCGTTGCGATCGAAGACGACCGCTTTGATGCCCTTCGCGAGAAGGAGCTTCGCGATGGCCGCGCCGATCTTCTTCGCGTCGTCGGTCTTCGTTCCGTCGCTCGCTGCGCCTTTTTTGGTGGTGCCGGCATGCGCGACGGTGGTTCCCGCCACGTCGTCCACGCATTGCGCGTAGATGTGTTTCGAGCTGCGGAAGACGGTGAGACGCGGGCGCTCGGCGGTGCCGCTCAACTTTCGACGGATGCGGAGCTTGCGTCGCTCGCGTCCAACAATTTGCATAGCCATGACTAGGGTTTCCCTTGTTCAGGAAGTAGCTTCGCTACTTCCCTGCCTTTCCAGCTTTACCGGCCTTCTCACGAACCTTCTCGCCTTGGTAGCGAACGCCTTTGCCACCGTAAGGCTCCGGCGGACGATAACCACGGATCGTCGCCGCGGTTTCGCCCATTTTCTCTTTGTCGGCGCCCGTGAGGATCAAGATGGTGCCCTTCGAGTCGCCCGGGATCTCCGCTTTGATTCCTTGCGGAAGCGGATGGAGAATTTGATGCGAGAAGCCGAGCGACAGATTCACCGCTTGGCCGCGCACTTCGGCGCGATAACCGGTTCCGCGAAGCTCGAGAGTCTTCGTGTAACCGGTCGACGATCCCACGACCATCGCGTTGATGAGCGCACGCGCGAGACCTTGGAAACGCGCGCCGTCACGACCACCGATGGTGGGCATCACGGTGATGTTTCCGCCGTCGATTTTCACGTCGACGTTCGGTGGGAGCTTGCGCGTCGAGCCGCCTTTCGGTCCCTTGATGTCGATGACGCCGTCTTTCAAAGACGCCGTGACGCCTTTCGGAAGAGCGACCGGACGCTTTCCGATGCGCGCTTGGCGCAGATCCGGAATTTTGGTTGCTTGCTGAGTCATAGGATCACCAGGTTCTCTCGTTACCAAACTTCGCAGAGGAGCTCGCCGCCCACGCGCTGCTTGCGGGCTTCTTTGTCGGTCATGACGCCGCGGCTCGTGGAGAGGATCGAGATGCCCATGCCGCTGCACACGCGCGGAATGCGATCGTGCGGAACGTAGAGGCGGCGACCGGGCGACGACACGCGACGAAGGCCGTCGATGGCGGGCTTCTTCTCGCGTCCTTTGTCTTGGCCGTAGCGGAGCACGATGCTGAGAACGCGCTTGCGTGTGGGTTGGTCTTCGCCGGCGTCTTCGACGCGAACGTCGTCGACGAAGCCTTCGCCCTTGAGGACGAATGCGATGCGCTCTTTGAGATTCGAGTGCGGCATGTTCACGCGATCGTGGCGCGCGAGCGCCCCGTTGCGGATGCGGGTCAACATATCGGAGATGGGATCAGTCATCATGGGTTTTTCTAGTCCTTGCCGGGGGCTTGGAGGTCCTCACCAGCTCGCTTTGATGACGCCGGGGATTTCACCGCGGAGAGCGAAGAGCCGCAGGCACACACGGCAAAGCTCGAACTTGCGGTAGTAACCGCGCGCACGACCGCACACCTTGCAGCGATTGCGATGGCGCACATGGAATTTCGGAGCGCGATTCAGTTTGGCGAATTGACAAGCACGGGCCATTTCGAAATTCCTTTTTCAGGCCGCCCGGAAGGGCATCCCCAATTGTTGGAGAAGGGCGCGGCCTTCTTCGTCGGTCTTTGCGGTCGTCACCACGGTGATGTTGAGGCCTTTGATGACGTCGATGCGGTCGTAGTTGATCTCCGGGAAGATGATCTGTTCCTTGAGACCGAGCGTGTAGTTGCCCTTGCCGTCGAACGCTTTGCGCGAGACGCCGCGGAAGTCGCGCGTGCGCGGCAAGGCGAGCGTGATCAAGCGATCGAGGAACTCCCACATATGCGCTTGGCGGAGGGTGACCATCGCGCCGATCGGAATGCCCGCGCGGAGCTTGAAGCTCGCGATGGCTTTCTTCGCACGCGTGACGACGGGCTTCTGACCGGTGATCGCGCGCAGCTCTTCGACGGCGGCATCCACGATCTTCGGATTCGCGACCGCGGCTCCAAGGCCCATGTTGACGACGACCTTCTTGATGCGCGGGACCTCGTTCGGGTTTTTGTAACCGAACTGCTTGGTGAGCGCGGGCGCGACTTCCTTCGTGTACTTCTCCG
>JAICXU010000406.1 GCA_025934595.1 Polyangiaceae bacterium
ATTGATCTTGGAAGGTGGGGGGAGCCTTGTGGATCGGCGACGTCTTCTTCGCGTTGACGGGACCCTTCTCGTCGACGGGCTCGCCGACGACATTGAGGATGCGGCCCAGGCACTCGGGGCCGACGGGCATCGCGATCGGCGCGCCCGTGTCACGCACCGCCATGCCGCGAACGAGACCGTCGGAGGTGTCCATCGCGATCGCGCGGACCGTGTTCTCGCCGAGGTGCTGCGCGACCTCGAGCGTGAGGTTGTCTTTCGCGCTCGAGATGCCAGGGTTCGTGACCTTCAGCGCATTCAAGATCTTCGGAAGCGAGCCGCCCGGAAACTCCACGTCGACGACGGGGCCGATGACCTGCACGATTTTCCCGCCTTTAGCGCTACCGCCTGCACCGCCGCCCGAAAAAGCCACGTCACTCATCCTCGTCTCCTCGTTTCTCGGGCGCCTACCTACCACGCGCGGGCCCCCGCTTTCAATGGTTCGGGTGGGTCTCTTCGCGCGTGATTTAGGGCATTTGCCGTCTTTGAAAAGGGGTGACGAGATCGCTATCGGTGCGGGTTGCTACCCGGATTGCAAAGGGTGGTGTACCCTTCTAAAGCGATATGACGTCCGGAAATGCCGTGGCAGCCTCGCCGGCCAACGAGCGGCGTGGCTATCGCCGAATCGCCGAGCTCGGGCGGGGTGGCATGGCCACCGTGCATTTGGCGGCCATGCAAGGTCCGCACGGCGTCACGAAGCTCGTCGTCATCAAGGAGCTTCGGCCCGAGCTCGCTGTGAACGACGAGTTCGTCGTCATGTTCTTCGACGAGGCGCGTCTCGCGGCGAGGCTGAATCACCCGAACATCGTGCAGTCGTACGAGGTCGGCGAAGAAGAAGGTCGCCAATTCATCGTGATGGAATATCTGGAAGGCCAGCCCCTCCATCGCGTGTGGAACAAGCTGCAAGCGTCGGGACAAATGAACCTCGGCGTGAACTTGCACGTCGTGAACGACGTGCTCGCGGGTCTCGACTACGCGCACGATCTGGCGGATTTCAACGGGTCGCCGCTCCGGATCGTCCATCGCGACATCTCTCCGCACAACGTGTTCGTCACCTACACGGGCGACGTGAAGGTCGTCGACTTCGGCATCGCGAAAGCTGCAGACTCGTCCACGCAAACGCGCGTCGGCACGCTCAAGGGAAAGCTCACGTACATGCCTCCAGAGCAGGCGATGGGCGAGCCCGTCGATCGCCGCGCCGATCTCTTCGCCGTCGGCGTCTTGCTCTGGGAATCGGCGGCGGGCCGGCGACTCTGGCAAGGCATGAACGACGGCGCGATCATGCGGGCGCTGATGACGGGCGACATTCCGTCGCTGCTCAGCGTGAATCCCGATTTGCCGCCGCGGCTCGACGACATTTGCCGCCGCGCGCTCGCGCCGAAACGCGACAGTCGCTACGCGACCGCGGGGGATTTCCAACGCGATCTCGAGCGGCTGATGAACGATCTCGGCACCCGCTCGTCGCGAAAAGATCTCGGCGCTCTCATGGCCCAGCACTTCGGAGAAGATCGCGCGATGCTCCGCGCGCAGGTCGACGACGCGCTCAATCGCGGCGATCCGAACGCGATCGAGACGACGGTCGGACCGCCGAAGCCACGCGGCGCGAGCACGGGAAGCATGTACGCGTCCGCGTCGATGCCCGGCGTGAATCCCATGCCCGGAAATTCGGGGAGCTTCGTCGCGTTCGCACACACCGGCGAGTCGTCACACATCTCGCAGGTGTCGCAAGTGCAGCAGATGACGAGCGGGCACACGAATACGGGTGTCGCGGCGGGACAGCCTGCGGAGCCTCAGAAAAAAATCGGCATGGTGATCGGCGCGCTCGCGTTCGCCCTCGCCATCGCGGCAGGCGCGCTCGTCGCCGTGTACGGCGACCGTTTGTTCGGCGGCGGAAACGCGACGCCCGCAACGCCCGGAAGCGTGCAGCCTACCGGCAGCGTCGGCGGCGGTACGCCACCACAAATTCCGACGGGCGCGGCCACGGGCGCCGCCACCGGCGCTGCGACGGGATCGCCCGCGGCCACGGGGATCGTCGGCGTCGGCGGCGTCACGGCGGCGGGCACGATGCGTCTCCAAGTGCGCGTACAGCCCATCGGCGCGCTCCTTTTCCTCGACGGCAATCTCCTGCAGGTGACGCCGCAGGGCGCCTCGGTGCCGGCGGATGGCAAAGTGCACACGCTCCGTGCGCAAGCGACGGGCTTCGCCCCGAAAGAAATGAGCATCACGCTCGATCACGATCAGCTCGTCGACATGGGCGCGCTGCCGAAGGCGACAAGCAGCGGCACGCATCACGGCGGTGGCGCCGGGCATGCGAGCTCTCACGATCCCGGCACGCCTGATCTCGGGTACTAGCGTCTGCGCGAAGGCTTGAGATACTCTCGGTCCGTGCGAGCTCGAGGGCTTCTGCGGATGTCTCAGGTGCCGCTCCTCGCGGCGGGCCTCGCGCTTCTCGCTCCGATCTCGGCGCATGCCGACGACACATCGGCGAATCGCGCCGCCGCGCGCGAGCTCGGAATCCAAGGCGTCTTGCTCGCCGAAAAAGGAAAGTGCGGCGAGGCGATCGAAAAGCTCGAACGCGCCGAGAAGCTCTATCACGCACCGACCACGCTCGAGCGTCTCGGTGAATGCAAAGTCGACGTCGGGCGCATCGTCGACGGCACCGAAGATCTGCAGCGCGTCGTGAAAGAGGATCTCCCCGCGGGCGCGCCCGCCGCGTTCACCGCCGCCAAGACGCGCGCGTCGGGCGTGCTGAAAAAGGCGCTGCCGCGGATCGCACATCTTCGTTTGCACGTCGCGGTGCCGGGAGACGCGAAGCCGACGGTGCTGATGGACGGCAATCCGTATCCCGACGCCGAGCTCGACGGTGATCGCCCCGTCGATCCGGGTACGCATACGCTCGCGGCCACTGCCGACGGCATGATCAAAGCGGAGACGACGGTCTCGCTCGGTGACGGCGACAGCAAGTCCGCCGAATTGAAGCTCACCGTCGATCCGAACGCGCCGAAGCCGGTGCCCGTCGCTACGCAAGTCGCGAATGACGACAATGCCCACGGCGGTCAACACGGCCTCCGCGAAGAGGATCATCCGAAGCCGCCACCGGAGAGCCCATCGCACGTTCCGGCGTACATCGCGCTCGGCATCGGCGCGGTCGGCGTCGGCGTCGGAGCCGTCACGGGCATCCTCGCGCTTTCGAAGAAGAGCAGCCTCGACGGCGCATGCAATTCGAGCAAAGTGTGCCCGTCGACGTCGCAATCGGATCTCGACTCCGCGAAGACGATGGGAACGATCTCGACGATCGGATTCATCGCCGGCGGCGCGTTCGTCGTCGCGGGCGTCGTTTTGTTTTTGACCGAAGGCTCGTCCGCGAGCGCCACGGCGCAGGTCGGTGACCTACGTGTTACGCCCGACCTCGGCGCAGGCTACGTGGGCGCACACAGCAGCTTCTAGAAGTTTATTGCGTCTCGCAGAAACCGAAGCTGCACGTCGGCGCGCTCGTCGGACATTGGCTCGATGACGAGCACGAGGTGCAGCTCGTCTTTCCCGTCGCGAGCTTGTCGAAGTAGCAGCCGCACGCGTTCAAGGGAGAGACCGGCGACATCTGTCCGACCTCGCTCGATCGCTTCACTTTCATCGCGCACGTCGGGACGAGGTTGTTCACCTCGTCGACTTGAATCAGATCGAGGCCGGTTGGAGGTGGCGTGGCTCCCGTCAGGATGCCGATCACGCGCGCGACGTTCGGATTCGTGATGTTTCCGCTCGCGTCTGTCTTCACGTAAAAATGCGTCGGCCCCCACAGCTTGTAGTGCCCGTCGCGCACGTTCTGTTTGTCCTTCGCCGTCTCCGTGGAGTCCGGGAAGTATCCGCACGACTGGCTGAAATCTTTGTACGCGAGCATGCGGAGCGACAGGCTCAAGGTGTCGGTGATGTCGGTCTTCGCCAGCACGCCGAGCGTCTTGCCGGGATTCGGCGACGACGTGAGGAGCGAGATCATGTTCCCGGAGAACAGGCCGTCCGTGTTCTTCCACTTCACCGGAGAAAATCCGAGGTTCGCCGCGATGAGAAGGGAGGTGCCGCTCGTCTCGTCGCGCTTGTAGACGAGCGAGGGATCGGTCCAGGGCGCGACGTTCGCGACGTCGGCGCCGAGCCCGTAGATGTAGTAGGCGGCATTCGCGCTGATCACTTTTTCGGGCGACGCCGAGGGCACGACGAAGCCCATCGTCTGCACGGGCCCGAATGCGTCGCGGACGGTGGGCGGCAAGCCTTGCGCGGCGTAGCCGCACGTCGGCGCGAACACGTCCGACGCGCCGATGTCGGCGAACTGGGTGCCGCCGTCCGTCGCGGAGAGGCTGCACGTGACCTCGTTGTTCGGAGCCGGATTTCCGGGGTCGTAATAGA
>JAICXU010000168.1 GCA_025934595.1 Polyangiaceae bacterium
AATGCGTGCGGGGCACAGATGAAGGCCAGCGGCGGCGGAGGCGCGCGCGGCGTCGAGGCCAGCGTATCGCTCGATGCGGATGGCTCGTTCAGCGGCGCAAACGTGAAGCTCGGCTCCGCGGACCGGAGCGGCTGCACGGGAACATGGGACGCCTCGGCGTCCACGCTCACGATCGATTGCGGCGGCACGGGGAGCTCGCAGAGCTGCGTCGTGACCTTGACGCGCACGAGCACGACCAGCTGCAACTGACGCGCAGACCCTGCGAAAACACCGGTGCGCGCCCGGATCGGCCCCAAAATCCGAGCCTGCCGCGGCAGAAAAACGCCGAAAAGAAGGCAGAAGCGGATGTGATTCGCGTAGAATGGGACGCGGCGCCGCGTTCAATTTCGACATATCTGAATATCTTGGATTAGGCTGCCGTCCAAGAAGTCTCACTTTTCGGAGGGAGCCCATAATGATGAAGAAAGCTTTCGCAATCACCGCAGCAGCCATTCTTGCAGGCAGCATGATGTTCGCCTGTTCGAGCTCGTCCGACGCAGCCAGCGCGGCCGCGAACGGCGATTGCCCCGCAGTCGGCTCGAAGGTCTGCTCGGCGGACGATGCGGTCACGCAAGACGAGGTCGATCAGTGCAACAAATCCAAGTCCGACGCGACCTGCGGCAGCAAGTACGTCGATTACCTCAAGTGTGCCGGCTCGAATGCCAAGTGCGGCTCCGACAACAAGGTCGACGGCACGGCGCTTCTGCAAGCGTGCGGCACCCAGTACCAAGCCTACTCGACCTGCCTCCAGGGCGAGCAGGGTGGCGGCGACGGCGGCTGATTTTCGCCCCTTTCGCAAAGACGCGGTCGGCTTTCGAGCCGGCCGCGTTTTTTTTTGAGCGAGCTAGGCTTGCTCGCGTCCGGCTAGGACTCAGCTCACGCCGAGCAGCTTGTTCATCGACGCCTCGTCGGCGGGCGTGAACGGATATTGATCGAACTCGGCGCTCGCTACCCACTTGAACGCCGAGACGGCGCGCGGCTCGAGCTTCTCGGAGACGAGCGTGCACTCGTAGAGAAAGAGATCGACGACGTAGTGCTCGTAGGGATGGCTGACGAAGCTGATGAGCTTTCCCGCCTCGATGTCCGCGCCGAGGCGATGCTTCACCTCGCGCTTCAAGGCTTGCACGTCGGTCTCGCCTTCCTCGACGCGTCCGCCGGGAAACTCCCACATGAGCGGGAGCACCGCCGTCGCGCGACGTTGCGTGATGAGATATTTTCCGCCCTGCTCCAAGACGGCGGCGACGACACGAATCGTGCGCGGTGTGCTCATGTTCCCGCCCCTTGGTCTCGACTCTTAGAGAGTCACGCGGAAAAGTTGCTGACCCATCAAGAGCACGTCGCCGGTCTGCACTTCGACCTCTTCGTAGATGCGAATGAAGGTGCCGTTCGAGCTGCCGAGATCGGTGAGCGTGAGCTTTTGGCCATCCCACGCGAGATGGCAGTGAAGGCCCGACACGTAGCCGTCCTCGGGGAAGAGAACGTCGCCGCGCTCGCGTCCGAGATGAATGCCGTGCTCGGGGATCGGAAATGCGTTGCCCGTCGTGTCGCGTCCGATGACGAGCGCGATGCGACCGATGTAGCCCTTCGACGGGGCGCCGAGACGCTCGACGCCATCTTGTCCTGCGGGCTGCGAGACGAGCGGCTCGAACCGGATGATTTCTTGTCCGATGCGGAACACGTCGTTCGGATTGAGCGTGACCGGAACGTCGCGCGCGAGCTTGCGATACACGCCGTTCAGCGAGTTCTCGTCCTTGACGTGAAGCTTCTTCGCGCCGGGCTGCCGGAACGTCGCGTGCTTCGGCGAGAGATAGCTGTCGCCCGAAAAAATCGCGCCCGAATCGCGACCGAGCGTGACCGTGCCTGCGGGAAGCGTGTACGAGCCCGCTTCACTGCCGTCCGCGCGAAGCGCCGTGAGCACGACGCCGCCTGCGGGCGCCGGTGCGGCCGATGCCGGAGCGGCAGCAGCTTTGGCCGGTCCAAGCCGGAATCCGCACGATCCACAGAAGACGTTGTTCGGCGCGTTTTGATGTCCGCATTGCGGGCACGCGGTCGTCCCGGAGGTGGAGACGACACCCGACGTGGCGGATGAAGACGCGACCGGTCCGGGAGATGCGAGCGGTGCGGCGCCGATCCCTTGTTGCGAAGGTTGCTCGGAGGGACCGAATCCGCCGCCGCCATGACCTTGCGGCGTCGTGGGCACCGGATCCTTCTGCACTCCCGGTGCGGAGCCTGGTGTACCGGGCGCGACCTTCGCCGCGGGTATTCCCTGCGGAGGCGTGTTCGACGAGAATGGCTTCGGCGCGGCATCACGAGGAAGCTCTGCGCCGCACCCCAGGCAGAACTTGTAATGGTCCTGGTTTTCTTTGCCGCACTTCGGACAGCTGATCACGCCTAAGGCCTCCGGTACTCGCCCGTCATACAGCGCGCAGGCTTGCGCGCGGCCGGACGAGCCGCCGAAGTATCGCCGGTCCTCGCAAAGGGGGTCAAGCCGAATGGCTGTTTCAAAGGGCAGGGGGTCGTGTTAGTTCCGTCCGCATGCCTGAAGCCCAATTTCCCGCAATCCAGGTCCCCGGAACAGGTCAGCTCTACGCGCGATTCGTCACGTCGATGGGCAATATCGTCATCGCGCTCGAAGAGCAGCGCGCCCCGAACACCGTCAAAAACTTCGTCGGGCTCGCCACCGGCACGCAGGAGTGGAAACACCCGCGCACGGGCGAGACGCACCAAGGCAAAGGCCTCTACGACGGCACGGTCTTCCATCGCGTGATCCAAGACTTCATGGTGCAAGGCGGCGATCCGCTCGGACAAGGAACCGGCGGCCCCGGCTATCGCTTCAAGGACGAGTTTCATCCGGAGCTTCGCCACGACAAGCCGGGCGTGCTCTCGATGGCGAACTCCGGCCCGAACACGAACGGCTCGCAGTTTTTCATCACCGAAAAACCGACGCCGTGGCTCGACAATCGCCACTCGGTGTTCGGTCACGCCGTCGTCGGCGCCGATCTCGTCGCGAAGATCACGCGCGTGCCGAAGAGCGCGGGCGATCGTCCGCAGCAAGACGTCGTGCTCCAAAAGGTCGAAATTTTCCGCTCGCCGGCTCCGCCCACGAACTGATCGCGACGTCCTTCATCGATCGCTAAATGAAGAGCGGCTCCTCTTGCGGAGCCATCGGATGCATCTCGGCTTCGAACGCGGCGATCTTTTCCGCGCGCCTGGCCACGAGCTTTTCTTTCATGTGCTGGCGTGAGGGCTCGTCCATGCCGCGCGCGCGCGCGAGCGTCACGAGCGCGACGTCGACGTCGTGCACGTGTCCCAAGATCTTCTGCATTTTCTCCGCCGGCTCTTTCAGCGCGCGCAAATCCGCGGGCAAGACCTCCGCGAACGTCTCCACCGTGTAGCGAAGACCTTTGAACGCGATGCGAAGCTCGTGCATCGCTTCGACGTCGTCCGTCTTCGCGTCGCGATGGCTGTCGACTTCTTTGCGCGCGCGATCGACGCATTTTCGACTGAATTTTTCGAGGTTCCAGCTCTTGTCGGGTTTCGCCGGCAACGTCAGCAGCGCGCCGAGCAAGTGACGCGCGCGCCGAAGGTCGCCTGCCTCGATGACGTGCATCACCGATTTGTGCAGCGCTCGCTTTCGCGTCGCGCGTTTCGCGAGCCACTCTTTCGCGGGCGCGTCCTCGACCTTCAGCGCGCGAAATGTTTCCTCGAGCGCCTCTTCGTCGCGCAAATTTCCCGTCGCGCTTTGGGCTTGGCGAAACGCTTCGCGCACGGCGTCGGTGTAGAAGCGACCGAACACCGGCCGCGCGAGCTTCAGCACGATGCGCAGCTTGCGGATCGTGACGCGGAGATCGTGCACCGCCTCGTCGTCCGATTTTTCCTGCACGCGTTTGATCTCGCTCGGTAGCTCGTGATCGAGCGTGCGGAGCTTCTTCGTGAGAAAGAGCGCGGTGGTCGTCATGAGCTCGTGCTCTCGCGCATGACCGTCACCATCGTGACCGGCTTCACACCGAGGTCTTTGACGATCGCGCGTCGTACGGCGAGCCTCACCGCCTCGGCGATGGCTTCGTCGCTCGCGTTCGCGACGACCGAGGAGCTCGCCGCTCGATTTGCGGCAAATTCAGCCGATTTCAGCGTCTCCGAGGGCGCCTCGCGATCGACCACGCCGCGCGTCTGCATCGAGATTTCGATCTGGCGCCCGATGCGCACGAACACCGCGACGACTCCGGTTTCGGCGATCGCCGCGCGATCCTTCAATACGGCCGGAGGAACGGCGTGACCTTCGCAGTTGTAGACGCGACCGCTCGTCACGCTGCCGACGTTCGTGAGCGATCCTTCGCGTGTGATCTCGGCGACGGCGCCGTTCTCGATCACGAGCACGTTCGCGACGCCGGCGTCACGCGCGAGCTCGGCGTGTCGCGAGAGGTGATGCAACGTGCCGTGCAGCGGAATGAACGCGCGAGGCCGCGTGAGCTCGATCATCTTTCGCTGCTCGCCGCGATGGGCGTGGCCGCTCACATGGAGATCGCGGTCGGTGGCGCGCGATCGCACCTCGACACCGCGACGAACGAGATCGCCCATCATCCGATACACCTCGGGCTCGTTGCCCGGAATGATGCGGCTCGAAAACGCGACGACGTCGCCCGATTGCAGGGAAAAATCAGGGTGATCGCCGCGTGCGAGCCGCGAGAGAGCCGCGCGCGTTTCAGCCTGCGTGCCCGTGGCGATGCCGAGAATTTTTTCGCGCGGCAATTCGTGAGCGCGCTCGGCCGCCCACGTGAGATCGCTCGGCCACGACAGATACCCCGTCGCGTTCGCCACTTCCTTGTGCATGCTCACGCTGCGACCGAGCGGCACGATCTTTCTTCCGGCGGCGAGCGCGATCTCTCCGAGGAGCCGAAGGCGATGCACGTTCGACGCGAAGATCGCGACGACGACCGCGCCCTTCGCGTGACGCACGATCGCATCGAGCTTCTCGGATACGTCGCGCTCGTCTCCCGCGCGGCCTTCGGAGTCGATGTTCGTGGAGTCCGACATGAGGAGCGTCACGCCTCGGTCGCCGAGCTCGCGCAGGCGCGCTTCGTCGAAGGCTTCGCCGTCGGTCGGTCGCTCGTCGATTTTGAAATCGCCCGTGTGCAGGATCGTTCCGGCCGCGGTATCGATCGCGAGCGCAGTGGCGTCGGCGATCGAATGCGTGACGCGGATGGGCTCGACCACGAAGGGTCCGACCTCGAATTTCTTTCGCACCTCGGTCTCGATCAGATGCGCGTGCTCGAGCACCTCGAACTCGCCGAGCTTCTCGCGCACCAGCGCGAGCGCATACTTCGGCCCCCACACCGGAACGTCGAAACGCCGTAAAAAATAGGGGATCGCGCCGATGTGATCTTCGTGACCGTGCGTCACGAAGATGCCGGCGATGCGATCGCGATATGCGTCGAGGGCCGAAAATTCCGGGTGAATCACGTCCACGCCGAGCCCCCGCGAATCGAACGTCACGCCGCAATCGACCAGCATGACGCGCCCGTCCTGCTCGATCGCCAGGCAATTCATCCCGACCTCGCCGAGGCCTCCGAGCGCGAAAACGCGCACCGCGAGCGAGCCCGTTCGGCGCGCGTCGAGAGGCGGCGATGAGGGGGATTGCGATGTCACGGCCCCTCCCTTATCACTTTAGGGGTGCAGCAGCGCTTTCTGATCGTCGCCGGCAAGGGGGGCGTCGGGAAGACCACCGTTTCGGCGGCGCTCGCGGAGTCTCTCGCGGCGAAGGGCAAACGTGTGCTCGTCGCGATGTGCAACGCGAAGGAGCGCATCTCGACGATGCTCGGCTCCGATCTCGTCGGCGAAGACGTCGTGCGCGTCGGAAAAAATATGTGGGCCGTGAACATGAACCCCGAGCGCGCGCTCGAGGAATACGGAATGCTGATTTTGAAATCGAAGGCGCTCTACGCGATCCTCTTCGACAACAAATACGTGCGCACATTTTTCCGCGCCGTGCCCGGCATGCAAGAGTGGGCGATGCTCGGCAAAGCCTGGTTCCACACCACCGAGACGCGCGACGACGGATCGCTCATGTACGACGTCGTGATTTTGGACGCGCCGGCCACGGGACACGGCCTCGACATGCTCCGCGTGCCGAAGGTGATCGTGGATGTCGTGCCGACCGGGCTCCTCCGTCGCGATGCGGAGCGCGCGATCACGATGTTCCAAGATCCGAAGACGTGCGCGGCGATCCTCGTGACCTTGCCGGAAGAAATGCCGACGACCGAGACGATCGAGCTCGCCTCGGCGCTCACGAAAGAGCTGCACATCCCGATCGGCGCCGTCGTCGTGAACGGCGTGCTTCCGCCGCTTTTTTCCCGAGAAGAACGCGCGGCGCTCGAAAAATGCGAGATCGACGAAAAGAAGCCCGGCGATGCCGCGATCGTCGCCGGGCAAGATCGCGCAGCTCGCGAGCGCGTACAGGCCGAGAGCCTCTCTCGCCTTTCTCGCGAGCTTCCCGTGAAGCCCATCTTCTTTCCACTCCTCTTCGAAGACGCGGCAACCCCGACTGCGATCCACGAGCTGGCGAAGCGCATTTGATGCATGCGATGCCCATGCGATGATTCCGGGTAGCCCAATGCCCGCCGCCCTACCGCTCTATCTTCCCACGAGCGCTCTTTCGCTCGAGCTCGATGGCTTCGTCGCGATCTCGGCTGCGCATCGCGCGGGCTTCGCCGACGCCCGCAGCACGTTCGAATGCACGCTGCCGCATGTCTCGAACGACGTCGGTTACTTCGTGCTCGCCGGCGTCGATCCGCTGCTCGACGCGCTCGAACGATTCAAGTTGAAAGGCGACGAGCTCGCGTGGCTCGAATCGATCGGCGCGATCGACGAG
>JAICXU010000816.1 GCA_025934595.1 Polyangiaceae bacterium
ATGAGCCCGGAGCAGGGCAGGGGCGATCCTCTCGATCCTCGGAGCGATCTCTACGCCGTCGGCGTCATCTTGTTCCAGCTCCTCACGGGGCGCTTGCCGTTCGAGGCGGATTCGCCCACGCAAGTCGTGCTCATGCACCTCTCGAAGGCGCCGCCGGACCCGCGCACGATTGCGCCCGAGCGCATGATTCCGCAGCCGCTCGTCGACGTGACGATGCGCGCGCTCGCGAAGGAGCCCCAAGATCGGTTTGCGAATGCCGACGCGTTCTCGCATGCGCTCACCGCCGCGCTCATGCAAATCGACGGACCGATCAGCGCGCGCACCTCCACGCAGAGCGCCGTGCGTTGTCAGAAGTGCGGCGCGATGAACTCGCTCACGCAAAAATTTTGCGGCGAGTGCGGCGCTCCGATCGCCACCGCCGCTCCGGCAGCTGCCGTGCGCCCGATCGTGCTCCCGGCCGCTCCGCGACCGCCGTCGCAATCGGTGGCGTCGGTGCGACGCCCGTCGGGCGCGGCCCGAACGTCGCACGGTCCGCTTCCTCTCGTCGGTCGCGACGACGACATCCTCTGGCTCGAAGACCGCCGCACCGACGCGCGCGCGAGCTTGTCCGCGGCCCGCATCGTGGGCGACGCGGGCATGGGAAAAACGCGGCTTTTGCGCGAATTTTTACTCACGTCGGCCGCGGCGGGCGATGCCGTCGTCGTGACCGGGCCCGATCCCGCATGGTCCGAGGTCGGCTTCCACGCGCTTCGACGGGCCATGCAGTCGCTCGCCGGCTTGCCCGCGAATGGCGGGCGTCCCGCAGATTGGGTCGCGACGACGCCCGAGGCTCGCTGCGGAATCGCAGACGTCTTCCACATCACCGACTCGGAAGACGTAGGTCGTCTTTCGCCCGACGAGCGTCGCTTTGCAGCCGCCGAGGCGCTTCGCTGGGCGCTCGCTCGCGCGAGTGAGCGCGGTCGCGGAAAGCGCGTCGTGCTCGCGGTCGACGATCTCCAAGCCGTCGACGGCGGAAGTCGCAATGCGCTCGTCGACGTCGTCGCGGAGCCACCGCTCGTTCCCGTTTTGCTCGTCGCAGCGCACACGCCGGACTTCAACCCGGATTGGCCTTCGCACGTCGCGCCGCCGCGCGTGCTCGCAGGTTTGCCGAGCGCGGTCGTCGCGAAGCTGTTCACCGCCAGTGCGACGCCGTCATCGCCGTCGATCTCGTCGGGTCGCGGAATCGCGCCGCTCTATATCGAAAATCTCATGCGATTTTCGCGCGAGCATGGAGGCGGAGCACCGCCGCGTCTCGCCGATCTCATCGCGCTTCGCGTGGAGCGTATCGGCGCGGACGAGCGCCGGCTGCTGCAAGCCATCGCCGTCGTCGGCGACGACGCGGATCGCGACGCGATCTCGCAGCTCTTGCAGGAGGCGCTCGTCGGATCGAAGTTCGACGACACGCTCGCGAATCTTCGCACGGCCGGCATGGTCGAAGAGAACGACGCGGGCAACATGAAGACGTCGCATCCTCTACTTCGTGAAATCGTGCTCGCCACGACCCCGGCGGAGGTACGCCGCGAGCTGCATCGCATCGCGGCGAACGTGACCGAAGAACGACGCGCACCGGTCGAGGTTTGCGCGCTCCACGAGCTCCACGCGCAAAACGCGTTCGACGCGCTGCTGTTGCTCGAGCGCGTCGGAGCGCAGTGCGCAGCGCGAGGAGACGTGTCCGGAAATATCTTGGCGCTTCGTCGTGGGCTCGAGCTCGCACGGCGTGAGCTGTTTCGCGGCGAGCTCGATGACCCGATGCGCGCCGTGCTCATTTTCAGCCGAAAATTGGGCGAATCGCTCGCGACCGCCGGCGCGTTCGTCGACGCGGAAGGCGTGCTCCGCGAGGCGCTCGACATGGCGGGTCCGTCGGGACAAGACCGCGCGCGCGTGCTCGGTGCGCTCGCGCACGTCGCGCATGGGCGAGCCCGGCGCCAAGAAGCCCAGGCCTATTTGCGCGAAGCCCTCGAGCTCGCGAGCCGATCGAACTCACCCGATCTCGTGAGCTCACTCGAAGATCTCCAGCGCGCGCTCGCGTCGTGAGAGCCGTTTCGATCTTCGTCGTCTTCGTCGCGGCGTGCGGCGGCTCCGAAAAACCAATCGTCGTGCCACCGAAGCCCGCTCGGCTCGCGCCTCCGCCAGGCTTCGCGCAGATCACGAACATGTGCGCCAAGATCACGAGCTGCGCGCGTCCTTACGACGCGCCCGAATTTCGCGATCCTTCCGCGTGCGTCGATCATCTCCTCCTCCGCGGCAGCGCGGATCCGAAAACGGCGTGCTTCGCGAAGGCAAAGTCCTGCAAAGACATTTCGCAATGCGTGCACGGCGACACGGACGCGGGCGCGGGTGCATTTTGCGGCTCGCATCCCGGCG
>JAICXU010001060.1 GCA_025934595.1 Polyangiaceae bacterium
CCAGCGCGAGTTACGAACGGACATTCGGCCGACGAAACTCCGACTCCTGCGTCACCGCCGAATGCGACCTCTTTGGAGGGTCCCCATGCCATGAGATCCGTGGATGTTCGCATGTAGTCGCCATCCTCGAATGCGCGAGTAGTAGGATCGTAGGTGGCTTCCGCAGAGTAGTAGAGGCGGTAGATGCCGTTGTCGTAGATCACCATGGGATCACGCGTGTTCACGGCGAACGGACCGTCGAGGCCGTCGGGCGTGCTCGGCGGAGGCGTTTCGTCGAAGACCGGCGATTTTCCGTCCGTCAGGACGCGCGTGAACGTCTTTCCATCGGTGCTGGTGGCATGGCAGATGTGCTCCCAGTCGCCGTAAAACATGTGCCACACGTCGCCGACCTTGAGCACGTAAGGAGCTTGCAAGCCGCCCGCGATCTCTCCCACCGAGGTGTCCGCGCGCATCGCGATGCCGCGAGCCGTCCAATTCGGCGCCGTGAGGCTCGGCGATTCCCACGCATAGAAGAGACGATGTTGTCCGGGCTCGGCGGTGCCTCGAATGCAGGACCAAAGCTGCCACGTGCCGTCGGCCGCCTGCCAGATTCCGAAGTCCACCGTCTGCTGAATCGATCCGTCCGACGCGGGACCTTCGAGCGACCCGAGATCGGGATCGGTTGCGATCGTCCAGAAATCGCCTTGAATTTGCGGGATGGGCGACGAGCTGGTCGAGGCCGTCCTGTTCTTCGCGCAAGCCACGGCGAAGAGAGCGAAGAGCGGGAGCCAGCGTCTCCCCGCGCGAGCGATTTTCGAGGTCGCGGCCCGCACGAGCAGAGCTACTTCCCGCCGCGCCGCGAGAGTTGCTGCTTCGCGAGCTGCTGCACGTTGCCCGGTACGTTCTTGTTTTTCGAAATGTTCTTGAGGTCGTGCTCGCGCAGCATCGGCAAGAGCTTCGCCACGAACGCGAAGGGCGTGCGTGGATTCGACACGAGGTTGAAGCGAATCTGATTCGAGCGCGTCCATTCGCGATCGAGCGCAATGATGCGCAAGACGCCGTCGCTCACGGTTCGCGATTGGCTCACCATCGCGATCTCGCCCTCTTGGATCATCGGGCTCTTCACCGCCGCCTCCGCCACGAGCTTGTTCGAATCGCGCACGAGGATCATCCGATCGCTCTTCGATCCCAGCATCGCGCGGCGAATTTTTTGCGAGATCGTCATGTTGTTGATCTCGGCGTAGAGCGGCAGCGCCTTCTCCTGCACCTTCTCTTCGCCGGTTTCTTCGTCGAGCAAGTGCGTGTCTTCGATCTCGTGATCGATTTCCTGCGCGATCGTCTCCGCTTTGAAAAAAACCTCGTCGTCGAACGTGCGCTCGGGTTGCGGCTCCGCGATGAGCTCGTTCGCGATCGCCGCCGCCGCCTCTTTGAAAGCGGGGATGCCTTCGAGCTCGATCTTGTTTCGTACCGCGAGCTCCAAAATGCGATCGGCGGTCGACATGCGCGTCGACTTGTTCATGTAAAGCGCTTCGATGATGCGCGGATGACGAAGCAATCGATCTTCGTTCGTCGCGACGAGCTCCGCGACCGCTTCGCTGGCTTTCGCGGCCGCGAGCGCGACGGCTTCGAGCCGCACCTGCGGAAGCGCGAGGAGGCGCTCCATCACTTTCGGATCGCCCGCGTAGAGCGGCAAGACGACGTCGAGCACGCCCGCGTCGAGATCTTTCGTCGCCGCGCCG
>JAICXU010000155.1 GCA_025934595.1 Polyangiaceae bacterium
GAGCTCGACGGCGAGGAGAACGGCGGAGACCGGGCTTCCGAACGTAGCCGCCATACCGGCGGCCGCTCCGGCGGCGAGCAGCGTCTTGCGTTCATCGGCCGTGGTGCGAACGATTTGCCCGACGAGCGATCCGAGCGCGCCGCCGGTCGCGATGATGGGACCTTCGGCGCCGAACGGGCCGCCGGTGCCGATCGCAAATGCAGCCGAAATTGGCTTCAAAAACGTCAGTCGCGGAGGAATGCGACTTTGGTTGAGGAGCACTTGCTCCATGGCCTCCGGAATTCCGTGGCCGCGAATCGCTTTCGATCCGTAGCGCGCCATGATGCCGACGATGACGCCGCCGATGGCGGGCACGATGATGACCCAGAGACCGAGATGATTGTGCGCGGGAGAGACGCCCACTTCGAACTTCGCCTGCCCGTAGAAGGCGACGTTCGTGATGAAGCCGATGAGGCGCATGAGCCCCTGCGCGATGAAGCCGGCCGCGAACGCGACTCCCACTGCGAGGAGCGCGACACGCGTGACGCGTACGTCGAGCTGTCCGTCACGAAAGCGCACGGTTTTTCCTCCCGCGCTTCTGCGACGCCGCTTCCTCTTCTTCGAAGAAGAGCACGGGCTCTTTCTCGTACGCGCCCATTCCGCGAACGAGCTCCGACAAACCTTTCGCGAGCGACCGGCGCGCCGACGGAGCGAGCCGCGCGAACGCTTCGATGAGGCGCGTTTGCGTCACCGGCGGCATCGATTTCGCGATCCCCTCGCCTCGCTTCGACAGGACGATCTCCGCACGGCGCGCATCCGTTTTCGACGCGCGACGGACGACGAAGCCGCGCTCCACGAGACGGCGAACGAGGACCGAGACCGAGCTCGGATCCGTGGCCGTTCTTCGCGCGAGCGCGGCGATCGAGGAAGCGGGCCCCTCGGCGAGCTGCTGCAACACGAAGAGCTGCGCACCGCTGACGCCGAGCGAGCCTTCGGCCTCCGAAGATGACAGCCGAAGTTGTCTTACGATTTGACGAAGGCCATCGAGAGTGACCCGAAGGTCTGGGTCGACCTCGTCGGAAGACGAAGGTCGGAAAGCATGGGATCCCATGGATTAGCGACTCTCTTTTACCGCACTCGCGCATCACGTCAACCATGCAGCGAGAAAATAGCGCGCGTCCTGCAGGGTTCTCGTCGAGGTGGGAGGCAGCGGGGCTGGCGCTCCTGCGTTCGAGCCCTTACGCTGTTTCTCTTGACCATGAACCCGCGTGACGACCGGCACATGAAAACGAGCCTCGAGCATTTCCGCGAGCTGCTTCATGCGCACATGTCGAAGAAGGGTCTCCGGTCGACCGACCAAAGGCGCCTCATCGTCGAGACGTTTTTTCGTGCGCCGAATCACGTGAGCATCGAGGAGCTGCTCTCCCAGGTACGTTCGGCCGACCCGAAAATCGGATACGCCACTGTCTATCGCACGCTGAAGCTGCTCACCGAATGCGGCGTCGCGTTCGAGCGAAGATTCGGCGACGGCCTCACGCGCTACGAGCTCGCCGACGACGAATCCCACCACGATCATTTGATCTGCGTGGAATGCGGCGACATCGTCGAGTTCGAGGAGCCGCGCATCGAGACGCTGCAAGAAGAGATCGCCTCGCGTTATGGATTCGAGCTCCGCAATCACAAGCACGAGATGTACGGCATCTGCTCGAAGTGCCTTGCGAAGAACGAAACCACGAAGCGCGCGCGCGGCAACTAGCGCTGATCTGGACGCGCAAGCCCGGCGCGCTCGGTCTTACTTCGCGTAGTCGATCGCGCGCGTCTCACGCACGACGGTGACTCGGATTTGCCCCGGGTAGTTCAGCTCTTCTTCGATGCGCTTCGAGATCTCGCGCGCAAGGAGCGCCGCCTCGACGTCGCTCACCTCGCTCGGCTCGACGATGACGCGTACCTCGCGGCCAGCCTGAATCGCGAACGCGCGCTGCACACCTGCGAATCGCGTGGAGATTTCCTCGAGATCGCGGAGTCGCTTCACGTAGCCGTCCATCATCTCGCGCCGCGCGCCGGGCCGCGCGCCGGAGAGAGCGTCCGCTGCGATCACGAGATTCGCGATGACGCTGGTGGCGGGCTCGTCTTCGTGATGCGCCGCGATCGCGTTGACGATCAAAGCATCCTCGCCGTGCTTGCGCGCGAGAGCGGCGCCGACGACGGCGTGACCGCCTTCCTGCTCGTGGCTCACGGCTTTGCCGATGTCGTGCAAGAGCGCGGCGCGGCGTGCGACCTTTTCGTTCAAGCCGAGCTCCGCCGCCATGAGGCCGGCGAGAAATCCGCACTCGATCGAATGTCGCAGCACGTTCTGCGCGTACGAATAACGATACTTCAGACGTCCGACGAGCCGCGAAAGCTCGTGATGCATGCGCGCGACGCCGAGCTCCACGAGAGCTTGCTCCGCCGCTTGCCCGACGCTCGAGTCGACTTGCTCTTGGGCGAGCGTCGCCACTTCTTCGATGCGGCTCGGATGAATTCGTCCGTCCGAGATGAGCATCTCGATCGCGATGCGTGCCGTCTCGCGTCGCACGGGATCGAACGCAGAAACGACGAGCGTCTCCGGCGTGTCGTCGACGATGAGGTCGACGCCGAGCGTCTCTTGGAGCGCGCGAATGTTGCGCCCCTCCTTGCCGATGATGCGGCCCTTCATGTCGTCGTGCGGAAGGTGAATGATGGTCGTAGCGCGTTCCTGCACGTGCTCGCCCGCGAAGCGCTGTATGGCGAGACCGATGATCCGCTTCGCGCGCTTTTCCGCTTCTTGTCGCGCAAGATCCTCGATTTCTTTCGCCTCGCGTGCGCTGCTTCGGCGCACGTCGTCGAGTAGCTCGGTGAGCAAATTGCGACGGGCTTCTTCGCCGCTCATTCCCGCGACGGTCTGAAGCCGCGCCTGACGCTCGTCGACGAGCTTCACGGCTTGATGATGCAGCTCGGCGGCCTTCGCGCGTTCTTCTTCGATGAGCGTTTCGCGGCGCGCGAGAGCGAGGTCACGTTGCGCGTTGAGCTCTTCTTTCTCGACGACGACGTGCTCGCGCTTTTGCACGCGTTCCTCGCGCTTCACGAGCTTCGCCTCGGTCTCCGCGGCTTCTCGACGAACTTCTTCGCGCGCTTCCTCGACCACGCGCATTGCGCCTTCGCGGAGCTCGACGGCGGCTTCTTTCCGAGCAATCTCGGCCACGCGCTTCGCGTCATCCGCGGCGCGTCGCGACTCCGCCGCCTCGTGGCGGAGCGCCTCCATTTTGCTTTCGATGTCGTTTTCGGCGTTCTCTCGCTTGATCCGCTCGATCGCGCGCGCTTCTTCGAGCGCCATCCTTTCGCGGCGCTCCTCGCTGGCCTTGGTCTCCGCATCGCGAAGGCGAGCGAGCAAATAGGCCGATGCGCTGGTGAGGCCGGCCGTCGCCGCGAAGAGAACGAAGTCGCTGAGATCGATCATGGAGCTACGTCGGCATCCTCACGCGCGAACGCGCGCGTGTCCGTGATCACGAAATCGAGGGCGACATCGCCTTCGGTCACGGGGATCTCGGCCACGATCTGAAAATCGTACGCGACGCCGATCGTCACCGCGTGCGGCAAAAATCGGACGATCGTGCGATCGTAGTAGCCCGCGCCATAGCCGATTCGATGACCGGACGGCGCGATGGCGAGCGCAGGCACGACGATGACGTCGAGCTCGTCGGCTCGGGCCTCGTGGGCATCTTTTTGCGGCGCCGCGAAGCCGAACGTGAGATCCGTGAGGATCGAAACGTCGTCGACGAGCCTGAACGTCATGACCTTCGTTTCGGGATCGATGGCCGGATAAAAAAGGCGCACGCTCCGCTTTCGCAGCTGCGCGTCGAGATCACGAAGGTCGACTTCGTGTCGCGTCTCGATCGGCCAGAAGAGCGCGACGTTTTTCGCGGTCGCAACGTCTTGGCGCTCGGTGAGCTTTCGCACGATCGTGCGTGATTTCGTCGCACACACGTCGGCCGGGAACGTGTTTCGAAGGCCTCGCATGCGTTTGCGCAGCTCGGCTTTCACGCGCCTGCGAATGACGTCGTCCGACGCGAGCTCGTGCGAATGGGGCTGATGATCGAACGGCTTTTCCAACCTTGCCGAATCGTATCACGCGCCGTCGTGGACCGCCGACGACGCCGGCGAACGCTGCGGCTCGACGATTCGCCCTGGCTCGTCCCAGGTCGTGACGAGGAGCTCCGCGGCCGCCCCGCGCTTCGTGGGATCCGAGTTGATGGCACGAGGCGCATTCACCACGTGCATTCCAAAATCTTTGTACAATACACGCATTTCCGGAGTATCCGCGTTCGAGAGCATGCCCATTGCGCCGCGATCGCGCAGAGAAGCGAGCTCGCCCGCCAGGCGTTCCTGCTCCTCGAAGCCGAAGCCGCCCGCCGCATAGGCCGTGAAATCTGCGGTATCGGAGACGGGCGCGTACGGCGGATCGAAATAGACGAAATCGACGGCGGAGCCTCCGCCGAGATCGCGCGTGACCTCGGAGAAGTCGGCGTGGACGATCGTCGCGTGTTGCAGCGCCTCGGACGCCGCGCGCAACGTCTCCTCGTCGCAGATGGTGGGGTTCTTGTAACGTCCGAACGGGACGTTGAACTCCCCCTTCGAGTTCACGCGCCACAGGCCGTTGAAGCACGTGCGATTCAAGAAGATGAGACGAGCCGCGCGCTCCACCGCCGAGAGCGTCTTCGGATCTCTCTTGCGCGTCTCGTAGAAGAGATCGCGATCATAAACGTAGGGCCGGAGCGCATCGACGACGTCGCCGACGCTCGTTTTGATCGCGTTGTACGTGACGACGAGCTCTTCATTTCGATCGGCCAAGATCGCGCGTTCGAAGGTGCGCCGGTGATGCTTGCGATCCTCGGCCAGCGCAAAAAAGAGCGCGCCGCCTCCGCAAAACGGCTCGGCGTACGTTCGCATCTCGCGCGGCAGTCGAAGGGCGAGCTCCGGAAGAAGCTTGGTCTTGCCGCCGGCCCATTTCAGAAAGGGTCGCACCGGCGTCTTATGGTCCGCGTTTTTCGATGGCGTCAAGAAGCGGCCGCACGCTCGATTCCGAAAGCAAGAACGTGGCATCGACGCCGTCCTCGCGCGCGAAATATTGGTCGCCGCTCTTCGCGCCGAGCTCGAAGCGCAGGGCACGCGCACCCGAGCCTGCGTTCGTGCGAACGCGCACGGCGAGCGTCGGTTTGGCGAAGCCCTCGTTCGCGAGCGGCGCTCCGACGTGAACCGCGCGATCGGCGCGCAGCGCGCCCAGGGCCGCAATGACCGCTTCGCCGGTTCCCCCGTCGCCGGTCTCCGCCGCCGTGAATCGCGCCGCCTGCGAGCCCTTCGAAACCTCGACGTCGGCGATCGAATCGACATCGACGAAGAAGACGGAGCGGTCGACGAGGAGCGTCTTCACGAGATCGAAGAGCGCACGAGACACCGTAAAAACAGCTGGATCGTCGTTCGCGCGCGCGAAGACGTCGCCGTCGGATGCGTCGCCGCCGAAACGCAATGTCACGTGCGAGAGACCCGCGTCGCCACCGACATCGAGCGCGATCGAGCACGCGTGATCGAACCCGAACGATCCGTCGTCGGCTCCCATCCACGATGTCGCCCGCGCGCGCTCCACCGCCTCCGCGACCGCGATCGCATTGCCGTCGTCGACCGGCATTTTCTTGGCTCCCACCGTCAACGCGAAAGCTCCTGAAGGAGTGCGCGCGACTTCTTGGGTGATGCCCGCGCAATCGCTCTTCATGTGGACGACGGTGGCGGCCTCGATCGGCAGAGACCACACCGCCGCTCCGCGAAACGCGTCGCCTTGGGGCTTCAGGCGATGGGCATACCACGCGGGCATCGTGAGATACGCGCCGTCGGCGAGCCGATGCACGACATTGCCGGACGCCTCGATGGTCTCGACGACGTTCGTCTCCGCGCGCGTGATCGTCGCGCGAATCGTCGGTGAAAATCCGGACGGTGGCGCGGAGAGGAGATCGCCTTGCGCCGTCACGAGCGCTTTGACGAGGCCCGTCGCCATGTCGCCGGGCTCGCCGTCGAGGTCGCGATCGGCCGGCGCTCGCTCGTGCCATCCATTTCCTTTTCGCGCGAGCTCCACTCTCGTTCCGGCAGCGAGATCCGTGAGCACGACCTCGAGCGCTTCTTCGGTGATCGCCGCGAACGGATGTCGATCGACGAGCTCGTCCACGGGTGTCGCCATTCCCGTGAGCACGCTCGCCGGCACGCACGTCACGAGCCGCGTGGGCTCGCGGCGCTCGAGCACGACGTCGGCGGGCGCGCTTTCACAGGCGCCTCCGAGCACCAAGAGCGCATGCGCGAGCGACGTGTTCGTGGGCGTCATGCCGATCGTGAATGCGGTCTTCTGGAGAGCGCGTGCCGCCTCGTCTGCTTTCGGAAACGCCTCGGCGCGCATGTCGGCGAGAGCTCCCCACACCTTGTCGAGCGCGGTGCGAGAAACGCGAAGGCCCTGGAATTTTGCGGTCGGCGCGACGAATTTGAAGCTGACGTCGTCGACGCGCGCGATGCTCCACGACTCGGGGCCCGTCACGTCTAGCCGCGAGAGATCGATCGAAAGAAGCGGCACGACGCTGCGATCGCGATAAGCGTCCGAAGGCTTGAGCAGCTCGGCGACGAGCTCGCGCGCGATCACGAACGTGCCCTCTCCGTCGATCCGAAAATACGCGCCGCCGTCTGGAGGCGAGGCCGGACCTCCGAGCTCGAACCGATAGGACAGGCCCTGCATGGCAAGCGTGCCCGCGAGACGCGGCGGATCGAATCCAGTGCCGCCGCTCGTGACCTTGCGCGCGTAACTGGCGTACTCGAGGGTGCTGAGAAGTCGGTCGATCGCGATCGAATCGCCTTTTTCTCCAGCGGGCAGCGTCATGTTCCACGTGCGCTCCCCGGCGTCGTCATTCGTCGCTTCGAAACGCATCTTGTCCGTGCCGTGCTCGATCTCGAGCATCGTCATCGCGTCTTTACGAAACGCGGGAAAAACGAGATGTGCGCGACGCTCTCGCTCGAGGTCGCTCACCTTGTTGCGATCGGCGAGATACGCATACGCGGTCACGGCAATCGCGACCGCGATGACGACGATCGATAGAGCGTGCCGCCGCATGCGC
>JAICXU010000023.1 GCA_025934595.1 Polyangiaceae bacterium
ACGAGCAGAAGCAGCGCACGCGAGAGAGCATTCTCGATGCGGCGTCCAAGCTCGTACGTGAGCGCGGCATCGTCGGGGCGCGCGTCGCGGACGTGATGAGCGCTGCGGGCCTGACCGTCGGCGGCTTCTATGCGCACTTCGCGTCCAAGGAATCGCTCATCGACGAGACGATCCGCCGTGCCGCCGTCTCCATGCGCGAGCGCCTGTTCGCTCGTCTCGACGAAAAGCCCGCCGCCGATCGCGTCGAAGTGATTTTGAAGCGCTACCTGTCCGCTGCGAATCGCGACGAGCATCAACAAGGCTGTCCCTTCCCTGCCATCGTCGGGGAGATCGGAACCACCGCGCCCGAATATGGCGACGAGCTCCGCGTGCAAATCGAAGAGATGATCGCGTCGGTGTCGAAGGAGATGCCGCCGGGTCGCGTGCTGCCGAAGCGCACCTTGGCGCTCGGCCTCGTCGCCCTCATGTACGGAGGATTGAGCTTGGCGCGTGCGCTCGCCGGTCACGCGCTGTCGGACGAAGTGCTGAAAGCTTGTCGTGCGGTGGGAGTTTTTGCGGCGAGAGCCGAGAGCGAAACGAAGTAAGGAGAACGACCATGGAGAAGAGCTACATCATCGACGCCGCCCGCACGCCGCGTGGCCGCGGAAAAGCGGGCAAAGGCGCGCTTTCGGGCATTCATCCGCAGGAGCTCTTCGCCCAAGTGCTCCGCGCGCTCGAGAAGCGCGGAAGCGTCAGCGCGAAGGACGTCGAGGACGTCGTCGTCGGCTGCGTGTCACAATCCGGCGAGCAAGGCGCGAATCTTTCTCGCAACGCCGTGCTCGCGGCCGGCTGGCCCATCGAGGTCACGGGCGTCACGCTCAATCGGTTTTGCGGGTCGGGCCTCCAGGCCATCAACTTCGCCGCGATGGGCGTCGCGTCGGGAGCGCAACGATTCGTCGTCGCCGGCGGCGTCGAGATGATGTCGCGCGTGCCGATGGGCGCGGACGGCGGCGGGGTCGACGGCAACAACATGAAGTTGCGCGAGCGCTTCTTTCAAGTCCCGCAAGGCATCAGCGCCGATCTCATCGCGACGCTCGAGGGCTTCTCGCGCGAAGACGTCGACGAGATCGCGGTGCGATCGCAGAAACGCGCCGCCGTCGCGATGGAAGAAAATCGGTTCGGCAAATCGCTCGTCGCCGTCACGGGTGACACGGGCAAAATCATTTTGGAGAAAGACGAGCTCCCGAGGCCCGACACCACGAAAGAAGGGCTCGCGGGACTCCAGCCTTCGTTCGTTGCCATGGGCGCGGCTGCCGTCGGACCGAAAGGCGAGACGCTCGATCAAATCGCGCTCGCCGCGCACCCCACGAAAGACGGAACCATCCATCACTTGCATACTGCAGGCAATTCGAGCGGCATCGCGGACGGCGCGTCCGCCGTCGTCCTCGCGTCGGAAGCTTTCGTCGAAGAACGAGGTCTGAAGCCACGCGCACGCATCCTCGCGACGGCGACGATCGGCGACGACCCGGTGCTCATGCTCACCGCGCCCGCGCCCGTGAGCCAAAAAGCCCTGAAGCTGGCGAAGATGAGCGTCAAGGACATCGACCTCTGGGAGATCAACGAAGCGTTCGCCGCCGTCGTCTTGCAGACCATGCGGAGGCTCGATCTCGATCCGGCGCGAGTCAACGTGAACGGAGGCGCGATCGCATTGGGGCACCCGCTCGGTTCCACCGGCGCCACGCTGCTCGGCACGGCGCTCGACGAGCTCGAACGCTCGAACAGGCAAACCGCGCTCGTCACCTTGTGCATCGGCGGCGGCCAGGCCGTTGCGACGATCCTCGAGCGCGTTTGATCTTTCACACGACGAGGACCCCATGTCGCAACCGTTTTCCGCACCGAAGACCACCTCTCATCTCGAATTGGTGAAGAACCTCGCGGCGGGATCCCTTCCCGCTCCGCCCATCGCCGCGCTGCTCGGGTTTCATCCGATCGAGGTCGAGATCGGGCACGTCGTCATGGAGATGCAGACCAAGCCCGAGCACGCGAATCCGATGGGCACGCTGCATGGCGGCGTCATCTGCGATCTCGCGGATGGCGCCATCGGTTGCGCGCTCGCGACGACGCTCGAGGACGACGAGAGCTTCACGACCGTCGATCTCACCGCGAACTATTTCAAGCCGGTATGGAACGCGAAGCTACGCGCGTCCGCGCACGTCACGCGGCGCACCAAATCGCTCGGCTTCATCGAGTGCGACGTCAAAGACGAAACGGGAAGCGTCGTCGCGAAGGTCTTCTCCACCTGCATGGTGCTTCGCGGCGAGGCGGCGAAAGGACGCTAGGATCGCGCGGCATGCGGCTCGTGGCGCTCCTTCGCGGCATCAACGTCGGCGGCAAGAACAAGCTGCCCATGAAAGATCTCGTCGCGATGTTCGAGCGCGCCGGCTGCGCGAACGTGTCGCATTACATCCAAAGCGGCAACGTCGTCTTCGACGCGCCGGCGCCGCTCGCGAAAAAAATCGCCGGCGTCATCGAAGCGGACATCTTGAAGCGCGCGAAGCTCACGGTGCCCGTCGTCGTTCGTGAAGCCGCGCACATCCAGAAAATCGCCAGCGCGAATCCCTACGCAAAAGAAGGCAAAAACGAGGACTTTTGGCATGTCTTGTTCTTGAAAGACGTGCCCTCGAATGATCTCGCGGCCGCGCTCGATCCGAATCGCTCACCTGGCGATCGCTTCGTCGTGCGAGGCGGCGAGATCTATCTGCATTGTGCAAGCGTCGCGAAGACGAAGCTCACGAACGCCTTTTTCGACTCGAAGCTGAAGACGGTGAGCACCGGTCGCAACTGGCGTACGGTGCTGAAGCTCGCCGAGATGTGCGAGTTGAACGAGGAGCTCAGATGACGGAAGCCACGACGGAGACCGAGGCCAAAACGAATCGACGATGGCTCTTGGCCGAGCGACCCACGGGCCTGGTCGACACGAAGAGCTTCCAATGGGTGGAGGAGCCCGTGCCCACGCCCGCCGACGGTCAGATCGTCGCGCGCGTTCTCTATCTTTCGTGCGATCCCACGCAGCGCGGTTGGATGTCTCGTGACACCTACATGCCCGCGATCAAAATCGGCGAGGTCGTGCGATCGGGTGGTCTAGCGCGCGTCGTTGCGACCAAGTCGAGCGACTACCGAGTCGGCGACCTCGTGAGCGGGCTCGTCGGATGGCAGGACTACGTCGTGCTCCAAGGCGGCGGCATGTTCGCGCCGAGCAAAGTGCCGGCGAACGTCGCGCCGGAGCTTGCGCTGAGCACGCTCGGGCTCACGGGCCTCACCGCGTATTTCGGATTCCTCGATGTCGGCAAGCCGCAATCCGGCGAGACCGTCGTCGTGTCGGGTGCAGCGGGCGCCACGGGCTCCGTGGTCGCGCAAATAGCCAAAATCAAGGGGTGCCGTGCGATCGGCATCGCCGGTGGAAAAGAGAAATGCGATTGGCTTTTGCACGAGGCCAAGCTCGACGCCGTCGTCGATTACAAATCCGACGACGTCGGCAAGAAGCTGCGCGAGCTGTGTCCGAAAGGCATCGACATCTTCTTCGACAACGTCGGCGGCGAGCAGCTCGACATCGCCCTCGCGCAGCTCGCGCTTCATGGTCGCGTCGTTCTTTGCGGCGCCATCTCGCAATACAACGAGACGTCGATGCCGCCGGGCCCCAAGAATTATTTGAACCTGGTCGTGAAGCGAGCGCGCATGGAAGGTTTCTTGGTCAGCGATTTTGCCGCGCGGTTCGGTGAAGCGGTGAAGGCGCTCGCTGGCTGGACGCAGGAAGGAAAAATCGCGAGCCGCGTCGACGTCGTGAACGGCCTGGAAAATGCGCCTGCCGCGCTTCGTCGGCTCTTCACCGGCGAAAATCGCGGCAAGCAGCTCGTGCGCGTCGCCGACGCATAGGATGCAAAGCGTCAGCTGCTCGGCGTTTTGTCGGACATCGGCGCGTTCGTCTCGACGACGGTCTTGAGGCCGCTGATGACGCCCGTCCATCCCGCGCCGCTCACGTGCTTCGCCGTGACGGGCGCTTCTTCGAGCCGGTCGTGCGTGACGGTGACTTTGCAGTAGCCGCCTTCTTGCGGCTCGATCTCCCAAATCACACGGCTCGGCTTTTCTTGGCTCGTCTGCTCGTCCCAGAGCGCGTGCCACGTCGTGACGAGCTTCTTGTGGGGCTCGATCTCGAGCACCTCACCGTCACCCCAAAGCTTCGATTTGTCGGGTGACCAGTACCAAAACTTGCCGCCCTCTTTGAGCTCGGCCTCCACATGCGAGCCGTGAAAGTAGCGCGTCGTGTCTTCGGGCTTCGTGATCGCGTTCCAAATTCGCTCGGGCGTTCCTTTGATGAAGATCATGTAGAGCTGCGTCGTAAGGGTCTTCGGATCATCGGTCGTCATCGTCGTTCTCCACCATGCGTTTGAGATTCATGAGCGCAGAGGCCGGACCTTCGGCGTATTTGTGCATCCACCGGTCGTGAATTCGGCGAATCGGAACCGGATTCAAGTAGTGGAGCTTTTCTCGACCGACCTTCTTCGGAATCACGAGACCCGCGCGCTCGAGCACACGCAGATGTTTCATGACGCCGAAGCGAGTCATGTCCGCGTCGTCCAAAAGCTCGGTGAGCGTTCGGCCTCCGCGGCGATGCAGCTTGTCGAGAATGAGACGCCGCGTCGGATCGGCGAGCGCCTTGAACACATCGTCGTCGTTCACCGTCCTCCTTCGCTTCTCAATATGTGACCTTTTAGTCACCTGTCAAGTCGCGGCGATTCGAGGCTGAATTTACGGCACTTCGTATCAATGGTCGCGCGCGTCGCGTGTCTCGTGCGCGTGATGCGAATGCGTGGTCGCCGGTGCGCTGGTCGCGGACGGCGCCGCCGCCGCATCGGCCGAAGCCGAGGCGCTCGTCGCGGTCGCATCGGCGTTGCAGCCGGAAGTGGCCAAGCGATCGACGTACCACTTGGTTCCGCGCTTGAAGCACACGAACGCTTTTTCTTCGTCGCTGTTGTAGTGGAACTTGAGATCCTCGAGCTGCGCGGAGTCGGTCGTTTGTGTGAGCTTGCCGGCGCACTCGAAATTTTCGAACTGATAGCCCGACTTGTCGTCGAAGCTGTTCTTCAACGTGTACTGTTCGCCGAGAAGACATGCCGTGTCGTGATCGAGCGTCGGCGCCTCGGGTTTCTTTCCGAGCTGCTTGTCGATCTCGGCGACGCGCTTGTTCGCGTGATCCTGCTCGTTCTGTGACTCGATCGCGGCGTACGTGAAGAGCGCAATCGAGGTCACGCACGAGATCGCTCCGATGACGAGGCCCGCCATCGCCGTTCCCGGAACGGTGATGTTCGCGGCCTGCGCGCGCCCTCGTGCGCGCAGGCCCATCACCATGCCGACGACGCCGAGAGGCAAACAGCAGAGAACGATGCCTGCGATCGACCACCACATCGCCTGCGTGCCGAGCTTCGCGATGTCCATCTGCGACGCGCGCTGCTGTTGGATCGCCCATTGCGCAGCGAGACCCGCACGTGATTGCGCGGCTTGTTCTTCCATCGCGCGCGCTTGCACGCCCGCACGCGTGGTGAGACCGCAAAAAGGACAAGTGAGGGCGGTCGGATCGAGCGCCGCCCCGCATCGCTCGCAGTTGGTCACGCCGCGAATATACTACGCAGGGTCGCTCTCCACGTAGGCCGAAACGAGACGCGCGAGCTCGTCGGCGAGGAGCGGCGTGTTGAGACGCGGGCGGTCGACGACGGCGGATTGGACGACGGAGAGGACCACGCGCACCAAGAGAAAAGACGCGACCTCGTAGTCGCGCACCTTCACGCGTTTTCCCATTTTCCGAAGCGTGGTCGCGAGGACCTCTTCGAAGCGTTCCTCGAATCCCGTCACCTCCCTTCGCGCGGGTGTCCGGAGCACTTGCTCGATGAGCACGCGATGAAGACCGGGATCGATGCGTTCGGCGCGGAGCAAGTCGGCGAGCAAGCGACGCACGACGACCTCGAATGGCGTGGTCTCGACCTCCGCGAGCGCATTTCCCACGAGCTCGACGAGCGACTCGCGATAGCGTCGCAAAAGCTCGACGGCGATCGCGTCCTTGCTCGGAAAATACTGATAGAGCGACCCGACGCTGACCCCCGCCGCCGCCGCGATGCGATTCGTCGTCGCGCCGTAACCTTCCTTCACGAAAACACGAGCCGCGGCTTCGAGGATGGCCTCGACCATCGCGCGCGATCGATCTTGGAGGGGATTTTTACGGGCTTTCGTGCGAATTCGAGCTCTCGCCATGGCCCATGAGAACGCGAGTAGCGAATGCGAGCAAATATTCGCATTCTATCACCATGCGCCTGAACGAAGAGTGGACCGACTTGATGCATTCCTACGAGCTCGATCATTCCGATCCGCGAAACCAAGCCTGCCACAAGGTCGGCATACCGCTGATCGCAGCGAGCATTCCGGTGGGCGCGACGATCGTCGGCTTGCCGCTCGCGGCGGGGATGTTCACGGTGGGTTGGGGCTTTCAATTCGTCGGCCATTATTTCGAAGGCAAGAAGCCCTCGTTCGTCGGCGACAAGCGCAACTTGGTCGTCGGTCTTCTCTGGTGGCTCAAAAAGACGGGCGCGAACATCGAGCTCGCCAACGCATGACGCGCGGCAAGCCTGCGCGCGCGCGCGAGCTGATGAAGATCATTTTCCGGTAGGCGGCGCGATCTCCGTCGCTTGCCGCATCCCCTCCGCGACCTCGGGGATGATGCCGAGCTTCGCGTAGAGCGGGCGGATCACGTTGCGCATCGCGCGGATCGCTCGGAAAAAAATGAGCACGGCGACGATGGTGACGACGCCGCCCATACGCACCGCGATCGGCGCGCTCCAACGTTGGGCGATCGCGCCCGCCGCGAGGCTCCCGAAAGGCACCATTCCGAAGAACGCCATCGTGTAGAAGCTCATCACGCGGCCGCGCATGCTTTCGTCGCTGATGGTTTGCAGCATCGTGTTGCTCGCGGCCATCTGCACCATCATGCCGGCGCCTGCGATCGCGAGGAGCGGCACGGCGACGAACAAGGTCGTCGCATACGAAAATGCGATGAGGCCGGCGCCGAACGACACGCCCGCGATCACGATCACGCGGCCGAGCCCGCGGATCTGCGATCGCTGCGCAAGCCACAAAACGCCGATGATTGCGCCGACGCCCGTCGATCCCATCAAGATGCCGAGCGTGTGCGGGCCACCCTTCATGACCTCGCCCGCGAAGACCGGCATGAGCACCGCGTAAGGCATGCCGCTGAAGCTCACGACGGCGAGCAAGAACAGAAGAGCGCGAATGGGCGCGAAGCCCGCCACGTAACGGAAGCCGGCGCCGAGATCGGCGACGAAGCGCTGCTTGGATTTTTCGATCACGCGCGGCTTGAGACGCATCATGAGGAGCGAAGCGATCACGGCGAGGTAGCTCACCGCGTCGAGCGTGAAGCACCATCCTTCTCCGACGAGCGCGATGAGAACACCGGCGATCGACGGGCCGACGAGGCGCGCGACGTTCACCATCGACGAGTTGAGCGCGATGGCGTTCGCCAGATCTTCGCGCTCCACCATTTCGAGGACGAACGACTGTCGTGCCGGCGTGTCGAACGCGTTGATGAGCGCTTGAAAAACGGAGAGCACGAGCACGTGCCACACCGTGATGAGGTGCGTCAGCGCGAAGAACGCGAGCAGCGCCGACTGCAGCATCGCGAGCACTTGCGTGACGACGAGCACGCGGTGGCGGCTCATTCGATCGACGACGACGCCCGCGAACGGCGCGAGCAAAAACGTGGGAATTTGCCCGGCAAAACCGACCGCGCCGAGCATGAGCGCCGATCCCGTGAGGCGATAGACGAGCCAGCTCGTCGCGACGCGTGTGACCCACGTGCCGATGAGCGACGTGCCCTGACCGAGCACGAAGAGCCGATAGTTGCGATGGCGAAGCGCGCGACCAATCGATGCGAGCGTCGCGCGCGCGCGTTGACGAAGAGAGGCGCTCAAGCGATTTCGAGCGATTCGAACAACGTCTTCGCGATCGGCGATCCTGCGATGCGCTGCATGGCCCGCGACCTCGCCGCTTGGACGCGCATCCGCGCCGCGGCATCGAGGTTCGTGTCGATCCACCGCGCGACAGCCCACGATAGGGCGGCATGCCTGGCTTCGTCTTCCGCGATCTTCGAGAGCTTCGCGCGGATCGATGCGTCGGTCGATCGCGCGGCTTGGATCCGCAAGAGCAGCGCGCCATACGTTTCGTTCACGCATCCCTCGACGGCATTCTCGATCGCCATGGCCTCGAGCGAGCGACGTGCCGCCTTCGCGACCCGCGCCGTCGGGGCCGGTGCGCCTTGCTTTCGTGCGAGCTCGCGCATGATCCGCGTGTGCCGTCGTTCGTCATTCGCCGCACGCCGCGCGCCGCGCTGCAGCGAGGTCGGCGCACCGAAATGGGCGAGCTCCTCTTCCATGCGCACGAACGCGTGAACGCTCGCGTGCTCCTCGAACGCCATCCGCGCAAAATGCGAAATCGAGCCATTTTTCGCGGCAATTTTTGCTTTTTTGAGACCGCGCGGGCGGCGACCGCCGCCGCCGAAGCAATCGCTGCAAACGAGACCGACGAGGCTGCCGTCCGGTGCGCTGAACGATCCGTCCGTACAGCCACTGCCTTCGGGGATCGTGCATTTCAATGGATAGAACGCGTCGGCGAGCGGATCGGGCGTGTACACCTGACATCCGATTGCGACGACCGTCGGCGGTAGCCCACACGGCAAATCGTAGATGCATCCGACGTCGACGCCGCCGCCTTCTGCGTCGAGATAGACGCCGGAGTCGAACGTCGTCACCGTGATGTTGCACGCCACGCCGACATCCGCGATGTCGCCGGTCGCGTCGGACGCGGCTTCGCTCGCAAGGTTTCCTGAATCGCCGGCGCCGTTCGCCGGATTGCCAGAGCTCGTGCTGCATGCGATCGCCAGGAGCGAGGAAGGCCCCGCCGCGAGGAGCGCGGCCGCGATCGCACGACCGATGCGCGCGCGCTCCGCGTTCAAAGTAGACCTCCGAGGCACGAGCTCAGTGTGGCGCTCGCTCGCGGCGTTGTCCATCACCGCTCTTCGACGCCATTTTCGATTCGAGTGATTTCGTTCGGGTCAACCATGGAAGCGTCCCATGATACGGTGCCCGCGGGATGAAACTTGGGGTCTTACGTGAAGGGGCGGAGGTCGAGCTGCGCGTGCCGGTCGTGCCGGATTCCGTGAAACGGCTCCTCCAAAAAAAGATCGAGCTCGTGGTTCAAAAGGGCGCGGGCGTTCGCGCGCTCGCTGCCGACGCCGATTACGAAAAAGAAGGCGCGAAGGTGGAGCCCACCGAAGCGGCGGCGATCGCAGCGGCAGACGCGGTCGTGCGCTTGAAGACGCCGTCGGTGGAAGACGTCGCGCGGCTCAAGGAAGGGTCGGTGCTCGTCGCGCCGATCTTGCCGCTCCTCCACCATGATCTCGTCAGAGCGCTCGCGGCCCGAAAAATCTCGACGTTCGCGCTCGACTCGATTCCGCGCACGACCGTCGCGCAGATGATGGACGTCCTCTCGTCGCAAGCGACGTGTGCGGGCTATTACGCCGTCGTCCTCGGCGCCGCGAAGCTTCCGCGATTTTTTCCGATGCTCATCACGGCCGCGGGAACGATCGCGCCCGCCACCGCGCTCATCGTCGGCGCGGGCGTGGCCGGCCTCAGCGCGATCGGCACCGCGCGGCGCCTCGGTGCGCGCGTCGAGGCGTTCGACGTTCGCGCCGTCGTGAAAGAACAAGTCGAGAGCCTCGGCGCGAGGTTCATCGAGGTCGACTCGAGCGAAGACGCGCAAACGGCAGGCGGCTACGCGAAAGAAGTGAGCGAAGAATACAAGAAGAAGCAGTCCGAGCTCCTCGCGAAGCACGTCGCGAAAGCCGATTGCGTGATCACGACGGCGCTGATCCCCGGAAAACGCGCACCGACGTTGATCACCGAAGACATGGTGATGGCGATGAAGCCCGGCAGCGTGATCGTGGACCTCGCGGCCGAGCAACAGGGCAACTGCGCGCTCACCGAGGCCGGAAAAACGGTGGTGAAACACGGCGTCACCATCATCGGCGACACGAACATGACGAGCCACATGGCGGTGCACGCGAGCCACATGTATTCGCGCAATATGGAGAAGTTTTTTTTCCACGTGACGAAAGACGGCGTCTTCAAGTTCGACATGAGCGACGAAATCACCGCAGGCTGCCTCATCACGCACCAAGGAAATATCGTGCACGCGAAGACGAAGGAAGCGATGGGCCTGCCGGAAGCGCGAGGTGCGGCATGAGCCAAGATCTCGTCTTCGGTCTCTACATTTTCGCGCTCGCGACGTTCGTCGGCTATCAAGTCATCTCGCGCGTACCGCCGCTCTTGCACACACCGCTCATGAGCGGCACGAACGCGATCAGCGGCATCTCGCTCGTGGCCTCGCTCGTCGTCGCCGGCGAGCATCACGACAGATTCGCGGCGGTTCTAGGCTTCATCGCCGTCACTGCCGCCTCCATCAACGTCGTCGGCGGTTTCATGATCACCGACCGCATGCTGCGCATGTTCAACAAGAAGAAGGCGCCTGCCCTCGCAAAGGCCGGGAGCTAGACAGGCCCATGCGCGAATCGCTCATCAATCTCGCGTATCTCGTCGCATCGGTTCTCTTCATTCTTTGCCTCCGCGGCCTCTCGTCGCCGGAGCAAGGACGGCGCGGCATTCTTCTCGGCGAGCTCGGCATGCTCATCGCCGTCGTCGCGACGCTCTTCAAAGCCGAGATCGTCAGCTTCGAGTGGATCATCGCCGGCGCGATCTTGGGCTCGCTCATCGGCACCGCCATTTCTCTGAAGATTCCGATGACGCAAATGCCGGAACGCATCGCGCTCTCGCACGCGTTCGGCGGCCTCGCCACCTCGCTCGTCGGCATCGCGGAGTTCCATCGCATGCGCGACATGGCCGACGCAGCCGCGACGGTCGTAGCCGTCGCCGCCTCCGAGCATGCTCTCAATCGTCTCACGATGGGATCGCTCGGGTTCGAGGTCTTTCTCGGCTCGCTCACGTTCACCGGCAGCCTCATGGCGTTCGGGAAATTGCAGGGTTTCATCACTGGCGCGCCCGTCACGTGGAAGGGTCAGAACGTGATGAACTTCGCCGCGTTCGCCGGCGTGATCGGTCTCCTCGTCTACCAGGTGATTTTCCTGACCGCCGCTCCGCAGTGGATGTTCTTCACGATGTGCGCGGTCGGATTCTCGCTCGGCGTGCTCGCCGTGTTGCCGATCGGCGGCGCCGACATGCCCGTCGTCATCTCTCTCTTGAACTCGTACGCCGGCCTCGCCGCGTGCGCGACGGGCTTCGCGCTCCGCTCGAACATCCTCATCATCTCCGGCGCGCTCGACGGCTCGTCCGGACTTTTGCTCTCGATCTTGATGAGCAAAGCGATGAACCGATCGTTCGCGAACGTCCTCTTCGGCGCGTTCGGCACCGGCGGTGGCGCGGCGGCGGCATTGCCGGTGGGCCAAGCGGCGAAGGGATACAACGAAGCCACCGTCGAAGACGCCGCTGCGGTTCTCACGGCGAGCCAATCCGTCATCGTCGTTCCCGGCTACGGCATGGCGGTCTCGCAAGCGCAACATGCCGTACGCGATCTCGCGACCGCGCTCGAGAAACGCGGCACCGAAGTGAAGTACGCGATACACCCGGTCGCCGGCCGCATGCCGGGCCACATGAACGTGCTCCTCGCCGAAGCGAACATTTCTTACGACGCTCTCTTCGATCTCGAAATGATCAACGACGACTTCGCCCGCACCGATGCCGTCATCGTCGTCGGTGCAAACGACGTCGTGAATCCCGGCGCCAAGACCGACGCGGCGAGCCCGATTTTCGGGATGCCGGTCTTCAATGTCGAGCAAGCGCGCAGTGTCATCGTGTTGAAGCGCAGCATGAACACCGGATTTTCTGGAGTCGACAACGAGCTCTTCTACATGCCGAACACGATGATGGTGCTCGGCGACGCGAAGAAGACGCTCATCAGTCTCTTCGGCGCCGTCAAAGGCGACGGGCACTGACTTTTTTTCATGCAGCGTTGACACGGCGATCGCGGGCGCACGCCCACGGGCATGGGCCCCTCGCCATGTGGGAGAGCGCTACATGTGCGGCGAAAACGCCCGCGTTTTTACCTGTTTTTTACGCGAAACGCGGGATGCCGGACGCGGCC
This sequence comes from Polyangiaceae bacterium, assembly GCA_025934595.1. Taxonomy (GTDB): domain Bacteria; phylum Myxococcota_A; class Polyangia; order Polyangiales; family Polyangiaceae; genus JAICXU01. The sequence continues at coordinate 12,253 of JAICXU010000023.1, forward strand.
TCGCTTTTGCTTTTCAGGATCGCGGAAGACGCGCCGTTCTTCTGGGGAGCATTCATGACGAAGCTCATGTTGGGGATGATGTGCGTGGGGATGCTCGCAGGGTGCACGAGCTCCACGATGCCGGCACCGAGCGACCCAGCCACGGCGATCCACGAAGAGCCCGTCATGTCCTCCGGAAAGCCCGCGGCGAATCCGAGCTCTCTCGCGGCGTCACCGCAGGCGCACGGCGCGAACCTCGCGGAATCGGCCACCGCTTCGAAGTGATAGCCTCGGCCGCATGGCCAAGGACGCCAAAGCAAATAAGGAAACCGCGTGGTCCGTGCTTCCGCACCGGCCGATCGAGAAGCTCGCGGACATGCGCGATTTGCAGCGCGTCATCGTCAGCCACGAGAAGATCGCGAGCGGAAAAGACGCCGCCGAAGCGCTGAAAAAAGCGGCGACCTTTTTGTAAGAGCGCTCCGCCCCGCAGGGTCAGGCTCGACCGACACGCTTCTTCTTGAGGCGATTGATCAAGCCGTTCGTCGATCCGTCATGCGTATCGACCTGCGCGTCACCCGAGAGCTCCGGCTCTATCCGTTTCGCCAACTGTTTGCCCAATTCGACACCCCATTGGTCGAACGAGTAGATGTTCCAGATGATGCCTTGCGTGAAGATCTTGTGCTCGTACATCGCCACGAGCTTGCCGAGCGTCTTCGGCGTCAGCTTTTGGAACAAGATCGACGTCGTCGGACGATTTCCGGGAAATTGTTTGTGCGGCAGGATCTGAGCGATTCGATCCGCGGGTAGCTTCTGGGCTTCGAGCTCCGCCCTCGCCTCGTCTTCCGTTTTGCCTTTCATGAGCGCTTCGGTCTGCGCGAAGAA
>JAICXU010000636.1 GCA_025934595.1 Polyangiaceae bacterium
CTCTCGGCGCGCGACACGTCGCTCGATGTCGCCACGCATCAAAACGGCATCCTTCACATCATGTCGTTCCCCCTCGATTCGACAGGCGCGAAACGCAAAGATCTTCCGGGTCAGCCCACGAAGTCGTCGCGTCCTGCGTGCGCCTCCGCGGGCGAGTACGTATTTTGCGCGGACGGCAACGGCAACGTGCACCGCGCGTTGCATGCGCAAGCCTCCGATCAAGTCTTCGTCCACACGGACGCCGGCTCGCGTCTCTCTGCCGCGTCGCTCCCCGGAGGTCACGTCGCGCTCGCTTATCTCGCCGTGTTTTCGACGACCGAAGGTCACGTGTCGCAAGCGTTCGTGCGTGTCGACGAAGAGCAGCCGGTGCGCATCTCCGACGAAGGGTCGGGCGCGACCGACGTGGTGCTCGCGGAGCGCGGTAACGAGGTCGTCGCGCTCTACGTCGACGCGCGACTCGCGATGAGCCCGCTTCACGCGAGGACGATCTCGTTCGAGGCCGGCAAAACGCACCTCGGCCCGGACAACGTCGTGTACGTGGGCGGCGGCAGCGATCATCAAGTGCTCGTCGCGCTCTCGACCGATTCCGCGGGATCGATGCTCGGTCTCATGCCCACTACCGCCGACGACGCGTTCGGCATGGCGGCGGTGAAGATCGAATCGCCTCCGAAGACCGACGAGCCCTCCGAGATGTCGATGTACCCGAACGGCATCAACACGGCGCCGATCGCGGGCACCACGGGCGGAAAAAAAATGGTGATTGCACGTGTTCGCCCGATGACCGCCGACGCGACGTCGCCGCACGTGCTCGAGCTCGGTCAAGCGACGAGCGCCGGAAAGTACACGTCCTACGGGCTCGTCGCGAGCGCGGGATCGGTGAAAGACGTCGCGATCGCACAGGACAAAACGGGCGCCGTGTGGATCTACTACACCGATCAAGACGGCAGCTGGCTCGAGAAGCGAGCATGCCCGTGACCCGCGCCATTTCGATGAACGAAGCCAAAGCCGATCTCGGAAAGACGCGCGCGTACTACGACGAGTTCGCGAAATCGTACGAGAAGGAGCGGCGTCCCCATTCGCCGGAGGGCTACCATGCGATGATCGACGACCTCGAGCTCGCCGTGACGTCGCGTTACGCCACCGGAAAAGAGCTGCTCGAATGCGGCTGCGGAACCGGCCTTTTGCTCGAGAAAATGGCTCGATTTGCACGCAGAGCCGTGGGCGTCGATCTGTCGCCCGGCATGCTCGAATCTGCGCGCGCACGCGGCCTCGAGGTGCACGAGGCTAGCCTCATGAAGCTCCCGTTCGACGACGCATCGTTCGACGTGACGTGCTCGTACAAAGTTCTCGCGCACGTGCCCGACGTCGGAATCGCGCTCTCCGAGATGGCGCGCGTCACGCGTCCCGGCGGATGGATCTTGGCCGAGCTCTACAATCCTCTCAGCTTGCGCGGCCTCGCGAAGAAGCTCGGACCCGCCGGAAAAATTTCCGACAAGACGAAAGAGAGCGCGGTCTACACGCGATTCGACGCACCGTGGGTGGTCCCGCGCATCATGCCGCCGGGAACGAAATTCGATCGCGCGTTCGGCGTGCGCATCGTCACGCCGACGGCGGCAGCGATGAAGATTCCGATCTTGCGCTCGGTGCTTCGTCGCGCCGAGCATGCGCTTTCGCCTACGAAAATGGCGTTTTTTGCCGGATTTTACGTCGCCGTGCTGCGGAAGTCGTGAGCGCCTAGCATCACGCTCGCTCGCGTTCTGGGCTACGCCGGCTCCGCGTCCTCGGCTACGCCGGCTCCGCGTCCTCGGCCGTTGCCGGGACATCGCTGGCCTGCGTCTCGCCGTTCGTGTCGAGCGCGTACTTGAAGATGATCGGGCCGATCATCTCGTTCACGGCTACGGAGGCAATCGCGAGCGCGCCGAACTCGCCGCCGAACTGCGGGAACTGACGCACGATGAGCGCCGCGATACCGAGCGCCACGCCGGCTTGCGAGATGAGGCTCGAAAATCCCCACGTCTTGATCACGGGAGGATCGCCCGCGACCCTCGCGGAGATTCGATTCGCCACGAACGTAATGAGCCCGCGCGAGCCGCAGAGGATGAGCGCGACGGGCCAGAGCTTCTTCAGCAAATCGAGATCGAGATGGGCGCCCGCGCTCGCGAAGAAGATGATGTAGACGACGCCGCCGGTCTGCTCGATCGCCTCGAGGAAGCGGTTGCCGTGCTTCGAGAAGTTCTGGACGACGAAGCCTGCGATCAAAAATGCGAGGAGCGGCTCGAAGTGAATGTAGTTGATGCCGGTGTTCACGCCGAAGCCGAGGATGACGAACACGACGAGCAGCTGTTTGCCGACCAAGTGGAGATACGCCGCAAGCGCGAGGCCGATGGTCGTGCCGAGCGCGACGCTTCCGAGAATTTCTTTTCCGAGCGAGCCGAAGACGGCAAGCGAGAAGGTGGCGTCCGGCGCAATCAGAGGCTTCGCGCACGTCATGACGGCGGTGAGCAGCACGACGACGACGACGTCGGACGACATGACGAACGCGAGCGAAAAGCGCGTGATCGGCCCTTTTGCCCGCGTTTGCGACAGAATTCCGAGGCATGCCGACGGGCTTCGCGTGATCGCGAGCATCCCCCACAGAAGACCCACGCCGAAGTTCTGCGTCAGCGTCATCGCATGCGTGAACGGCAAGAGCGGACGACACGCGACGAACACGAGCGTCATGATCGTGAGACCACCGGCGCATTGGATGAACATGGACCACGCGAGGCTCCGCAGGCCCTTCGTGACGAGGTCCAATTTGAGCTCCGCGCCGCCTGCGAGAGCGATGAGCGAAAGCGCGAGGCGATCGGCCATCGACAAGCCCGCGGCCGTGTCGTGATCGACGAGCTTCAGCACGAATGGGCCGGCGATGATGCCCGCGAGCAAATAGCCGGTCAAATGCGGCAATCCGACGATTTCACCGAGCTCGCCGAAGAGCGTTCCGGCGAGCAGCAAGAATCCGACGGCGCCGAGCGTCGCGATGCCGCCCGTGAAATGCGGAACCATGCGAACGGATCCGAAGACCGCTGCGAACACGACCACGAGCACGATCGCGAACATCACGCGCTGCC
>JAICXU010000446.1 GCA_025934595.1 Polyangiaceae bacterium
CGCGGTGGGTCCGCCTGTCGAGCTCGCGAACGCGACGATCGAGCGCGGCCGAACGTGCCGCGGCGTCGCCGGAGGATCCATCGTCGTCGGTCTTCCGTCTCGCGTGAACGCACCGCTCACTTGCCGGCGCGAGGGCGGCGGGATCAAGGCCGCGCGTTTCAGCGAGCGCACGAGCAGCACCTTCGACAGGATTTGCTCTTTCAGCTCGACGTTGTCCGGCGAGATCTGACGATCGGCTTTCGTGACGAAATCGAGCGCGCCGAGCTCGAGCGCCTTGAACACATTTTCTTTCTGCGCGTACGAAGACACCACGATGACGGGCGTCGGCTGCCGGCTCATCAAAATGCGGAGAAACGTGAACCCGTCCATGCGCGGCATCTCGAGGTCGAGCGTGATGACGTCGGGCTTCAGCATCGTCACGAGCCGCAACGCTTCTTCACCGTCCGACGCTTTGCCGATGACCTCGATCTCCGTGCTGCCGACGAAGATCTCGGAGATGAGCCGGCGGTTGTAGGCCGAGTCATCGACGATCAAGAGGCGTATCGCGCGCGGCGCAGGAGAGACCAAGCCTCGTCAGACTACGCCGCCGTCACCGAAGCAGCGCGCGAATTCGTCAGCGATGCCCACCAGAGGCTGCGCCGACGAAGCTCGAGGTCGGCTTCCGGTACGCAAGGTCTTCCTTCAGGTGCAAGAGCTCGAACGCGGTCGACACGTTGAGGAGCGACTCGGAGTGTCCGAGCAGGAGCACGCCGCCTGGATAGAGGCGTTCGTGAAAGCTGTCGATCACGCGACGGCGCGCGTGCGTGTCGAGATAGATGAGGACGTTTCGGCAAAAGATGACGTCGATGCGACCGAAGATGCGGGCGCGATCCTCGTCGAGGAGATTCAGCTGCCCGAAGTGGCACATGGCGCGGAGCTTGTCGGAGACGGCAGCGCCATCGACGCGTTGGAGAAAATGCCTTTTTTTCTCGCTCGCGGACATCGTCCGAAACGATGACGAGCCGTAGACGCCGCGACGCGCCGCTGCGACGCAGCGCTTGGAGATGTCGGACCCGAAGACGCGCACGTCCCAGTGATTGAAAAGGCCGCTGTCGGCGATGATCATCGCGATGGTGTAGGCCTCCTCACCGGTCGAGCAGCCGGCGCTCCACACGTTGAAGGAGCGACGCGCCTCGTTCGCTTCGGCGAAGCGGGGCAAAAGCTCGTCACGAAATGCGCGAAGCTGGAACTCCTGACGAAAAAAGTACGTCTCGTTCGTCGTGAGGTGCTCCACCGCTTCGTCCCACTCGACCTGCGCGAGCGGATGAAATCGAAGGTAGTGATGGTACTCGGCGTAGGTCGCCAAGTTCAGGACGGCGAGACGCTCGCGCAAACGACGAGCGAGCTGAGGGCCGCCGTCGGGGCTCAACGTGATTCCGAGCCGCGCGGAGATGAGATCGCGTAGGAGCCGGAACTCCTCCGGGCGCATCACCGGATCGTCGCCGGCGAAGCGAGGCAACGTCAGCTGCCCTCGAAGCTGGCCGGTGGCGGTAGCGAGAGCGCCGCGTTCAGCGCGTCGCGCACGACGGGCTCCTTTTCGTGCTCCAGCCGATGCCGCAAAAGATCGACGATCTTCGCTTCGTGCACGTGCGCGAGGAGCTCGGACGCGAGGCGGCGCACCTCCCACGATGCGTGATCGAGCGACGCGGCGAGGGGAACGTAGGAGTGCGTGCGCGCGAGCTCCGTCATCGCCAGCTTCACGACCTCCGTGTCCGCATGACCGAGCGCTTCGGCGAGCGCGGCTTCGCGCTCGGGATGATCGGCGCGGCCGATGGCTTCGATCGCCGCGCTCGCCGTCGCCGTGTCCGCCGTTTCGAGGAGCGCACGCGCGGCCCTGAAACCCTGCTTCGAGTCCGCTTCGGTCAATGCGCGCAGCGATGCCGCGACGAGCTCTTGGTCATGCGACTGAGCGAGAATGCCTTGCAAGGGCTCGGGCCGTTTCAAACGCCCGAGCGCGCGCACCGCCGCGAGGCGAACGTCACGCTCTTCGTCCGCGAGCGCGAATGCGACGGCATCGCCCGCGCGTGATCCGCCCAAGAGCGCCACGGTGTCGATGGCCACCCGACGCGCACGCGGATCGCCGTTCGCGAGAACGCGCTCGACGAACGAGAATTCGGCTTCACCCAATTTCGTAGGGGTCGTCTCGGCGAGCGCCGCCACGATCGCGCATCCTGCGGCGCCGTGCTCCCCATCGGCATCGAGAGCACGAAGCAATTGCGACGCGGGCTCCGGAAATCGTTCCGCGAGCGTGCGGAGAGCCGAGCTCGCGGCGAGCGCGACACGCATCTCGGGATGCGCGACGATCGGAACGAGGCGTCCGAGATCCGTTCGATCTCCGGACGCGGCGAGCCCCCGCACGGAAGCGACTGCGACTTCGGTCGCCGCTTCGTCGAGCCCTTCACGCAACATGAGGAGGAGCTGCGCGTCGAGCTGCGGTCGCGAATCGGCGGCGCCCCGCGAAAGCCGTGGGATGAGCGACAAGAGCATCGCGCGAGTGTGTTGCGACACGTTCGGCAGGAGCCGCGCCAGGGGATGCGCCGCCGACCTTCCGAAGAGCTCGAGCGCCGCGGTCGCGTGCTCCGCGACCTCCGGATCGGCGAGAGCTTCGACGAGCGTGGCGAGATCGCGTTCGTCGTGAACGAGGCTGAGAGCCACGAGCCCGGCGCTGTATCCACGCGTGTCGCTCTTGTCGGCTGCGCGCGCTCGCACCGCCGCCGCCGCTTTCGGCGTGTTCTTCATCTCTGCGCGCGCACGTTCGAGCACGTCGTCCTCGAGGGGAGCGAAGAGAAGCCATGCCGCAAGAGCAAGCAGCGCCTCGCGTGCGATGGTCGACGAAGGGTCGCCCGTGGCCTCGACGAGCGCGAGCAGCGCGGCCTCTTCGCGTGATCGCGACGCGGCGAGAATGGCGTGCCTTCGGAAAAGCGGATTTTTCGCGAGCGACTCGAACGTCTTCCAGGGAAGCCTCGCATCGAGCCGCGACAGCGCATCGAGCGCGGCAAGAGCGAGCTGAATTTCGTTCGGGGAGAGCTTGCGCGAGAGCGCGTCGATCGCCGTCTGCCTGGCGGCTTCGCTCGCAAGGCCTGCGTTCCCCAAACCTTCCGCCGCCGCCGCGCGCACGTTGGCGTCCGGATCCGAGAGCGCGCGCGAGAGCGCGGTCGCAGATCGCTCGTCGGGCACACCGCTCAACACTTCGACCGCGAGCTTGCGACCGTCGGCGTCGAGCGCGTCGAAAGCGGACACGGCAGCGTCGATGGAATCGCGTCCGAGCACGATCATCGCTTCGACGACCGAATTACGAAGCCCTATGTTTTCTCGGTCTCCCAGCGCTTTCGCGAGCTCCGCGACGACGCGTTCGCGGCCCGGCATCGACTGTGAGATCGACGCCGCCTCCTTTCGCACACGCCAATCCGAATCACCGAGCGCGACCAGCAAGAGCAGAGGCGCGGCAACGTCGTCGAGCTGCGCGAGCCGCTGCACTGCCACGCGACGCGCCTCGGGATCGGTGGCTCCGAGAAGCGCGCGCAGCGAATCCGCTTCGTGACTCACGCGAGCACCTTGCTGGCGGCGGGGGCGATGCTGCCCGCGCGCACGAGCGGCTCGGTCAACATCGCGAAGCGCGTGATATCGAGCACGAAGACCATGGTTTCGTCGTGCAGCGTCACGCCGGCGATGCCGCGCACGTCCTCGCCGCCGCCGAGCACCGGCGCCGGCCGCAGCTCGGCAGACGTGCCGAAGACGCCCGTGACGACATCGACGATGAGCGCGACGAGACGCCCGCCGATGTCGATCAGGATCCATCTCGTTTTTCGCGTTTCGACGGCCATGGGCAATCGAAAGCGTATCCGGAGATCGACGACCGGGACGACCTCGCCGCGGTAGTTCGCGACGCCGCGAACCTCGGGCGGTGCGTCGGGCAGATCGATCACGGCGAGCGGATTCACGATCTCGCGGATGACGACGATCGGCAGGGCGTAGGTCACATCGCCGACCCAAAAGCCGACGAGGTTGCGCTGCGAGCCCTGACGACTGCGTTGCAAATCCACCATCACGCCTCCAACACCGCGCGAAGGTCGATGAGTACGACGAGCGCTTGGTCGGGAGGACGCGCAATGCCGAGCACGTGAGCGGGTTGATCGGCGCCGAGCA